>DASXUJ010000067.1 GCA_036504895.1 Syntrophorhabdaceae bacterium | reverse complement strand
CCGGGGTTTAACGAGCCCAAAGGCATACTTTTCACGCCTGAGGCGAGACGCAATGCCATAGCCGGTATTGCGACCTATGAAACTCTCACGGGTGTGGAGGCGTATCCGGTAAGGGTACTTACCTGGCCGGTCGTGGACGGGCAGAGGGTAATATCGGTGGTCCGTGTGGGTATGTCCCGGATCAACCTTTACAGGTCGGCGACCAGGTTCCTCCTTACCATGGCCCTTCTCTTCCCTTTTGCCCTCGCTCTGGCAGGAGGAGGGGGCTGGTTTTTCGCCCACCGGGCCCTGGGCCCCGTTGACAGGATGATTGCCGGAGCCCGCGAGATCGGCGCAAACCGACTCCACGAGAGGCTTCCCCTTTCGGGGGCGCGGGACGAGCTCGACAGGCTCGCCGAGACCATAAACAACATGCTCGGCCGCTTGGATGCAGCCTTTTCCGAGATGCGCCAGTTTACCGCCGACGCATCCCACGAGCTCCAGACGCCTCTCACTATACTCCGGGGAGAGATGGAGGTGGCGCTGCGGTCGCGGAGGGAGCCGAAGGAATACAAAGAAGTACTCGAAAGCGCCCTCGAAGAGGTGGAGCGTCTCTCTCAACTCGTGGAGGGTCTCCTCCTCCTCGCCCGCTCCGACGCCGGTGTCCTCAAAATGGACCATGCTCCGGTGGAGCTCGCATTTCTCATCGAAGAGGTGCGGAGGAAGATGGCGCCCCTCGCAGAGGCCAAATCGGTAAACCTCGGGCTCGGCCGGATAGAGCCCGCAGAGGTGCAGGGCGATTACTCCCATCTGAGACGGCTTCTTCTCAACCTCGTCGATAACGGGATCAAGTATAACCGTCCCGGCGGATCGGTCCGGCTCTCGCTCGGGGTCACGCCTGAATGGGCGGTACTCGAGGTCGAGGATACGGGTCCCGGCGTGGCCGAAGAGGAGAAGGAAAAGATCTTTCAGCGTTTTTACCGGTCACCCGAGGCCCGCTCCGGAGGATTCGGAGGATCGGGACTCGGCCTCTCCATGGTGAGGTCCATCGTCGATGCCCACCACGGCAAGATAGAGCTCGAGAGCTCGCCCGGAAAAGGAAGCACCTTTCGCGTACACCTCCCTGCACAAGCTGTTTCGAAAGATTAGAAAATTCTAATCTTCCATTAATACTCCTTTAATCTTCTTCCTTTATATTGTGAGAAGGCGCGAGGGGAAAAGAGCCCTCCGACCTGAAATATAATGACAGAAGGAGGTTCCATCATGATCCACCGTGTAGGTTCCTATTTCAGAACAGGCACATTCAGATATCCGGCCATGGCGGCGGTCGCCGCAGTCTTCCTCTTTGGCGGCATGCTCCTCGCCTCTTCCATGAAGCTCACAGGGTACTCCCGGGCCGCGGTCGCTGCCCCTCTTCAGGGAGGCCACAACTCCCTCCCCTCATTCGCGGACCTTGCGGAAGGACTTGGACCTGCGGTAGTGAACATAAAGGTCACGAAGGTCCAGAAGACGGGCTTTTCCGATCCCTCACAGATGAGGGAGGGGCCCTTCGGCGATATGTTCCGCCATTTCTTCGGTGACATGCCGAAAGGCGGCGGGACATACAAGACCCAGGGCGCGGGCTCGGGGGTGATCATCAGCGCCGACGGCGTAGCCCTCACCAATTACCATGTGGTGGAAGAAGCGAAAGAGATCGTGGTAACCTTCAGCGACAAACGGGAGTTCAAGGCACGTGTCATAGGCAAAGACCCCAAGACGGACCTCGCGGTCCTGAAACTCGAAGGGCAGGGCTCTTTCAAGGCGGCAGTACTGGGAAACTCCGAGGCCCTGCGCGTGGGCGAGTGGGTCCTCGCCATCGGCAACCCCTTCGGCCTCAGCAACACGGTCACCTCGGGCATCGTGAGCGCAAAGGGCAGGATCATCGGCGCGGGACCTTACGATGACTTCATACAGACCGACGCGCCCATCAACCCCGGTAATTCCGGCGGCCCCCTGTTCAATATGAAAGGCGAAGTAGTGGGCATCAATACGGCGATTATCCCCCAGGGCCAGGGCATCGGCTTTGCGATCCCGGTGAACACCGCAAAGACACTCCTGCCCCAGCTCGTTTCCAAGGGCCAGGTGACGAGGGGATACCTCGGCGTGAGCATTCAGAACCTCACTGAAAACCTTGCCTCCTCCCTTAATATGAAATCTGTAAAGGGGGTCCTGGTAAGCGATGTGGTCGAAGGCAGCCCTGCGGACAAAAGCGGGATAAAACGGGGAGATGTGATCTTCTCCTATGACGGCAAAGAGATCAAAGAAGGTCACGAGCTTTCTTCCGCCGTGGCAGCCACCCCCGTCGACCAGGTAACATCTCTGCGCATCTTCAGGGAAGGTAAAGAGATGACCCTCAAGGTAAAGACCGGGAAGCTGGCGTCCGCGGATACCGAGACCGTGAAGGAAGAGGAAACCACGAAGGGGGCGTGGGGGCTTACGCTCCAGGACCTGAGCCCCGAAACCGCGCGGAGCATGGGTCTACGCATCAGCCAGGGTGTGGTGGTCGCCGGAGTGGAGCCGGGAAGCCCTGCTGACGAGGCATCCGTCCAAAGGGGCGACGTGATTATCGAAGTGAACCGGAAACCGGTCAAGAGCGTCACAGAGGTAAAGCGGGAAGCACAGAAAGCAGGAGACAAGGGTCTCCTCCTGCTCCTCGTGCAGCGCGGAAGCGCGAGCCTCTATATTACAATGAAAGGCTGAACCGGGGGAAAAGAAAGAGAAAGGGCCGCCTGCCGGATGACAGGCGGCCCTGTTTTTACCTTTTAACCTTAAAGGGGAAGCCCAAGGGCCTTTCCCAGGCCCGTGAAATCCATATATTTATCGAGGAGGGCCTTGAAGTGCTCAACCTTTTTCGGCTGGTGAAACCTTGTTTTGCCGAAGAAGCCCTCCACGATCTCCATGGTTTTCATGGTGTCGTAATGGGAGAGGATAATGGGCACGCCCCTTTCTTCGGCGAGGCCGATGATAAGGGAAGAAGGCCGCAGGTTTCCCGTGAGGATGAGGCAGCGCGTGGAAGTCTCCAGGGCCGCGAGCTGGATATCGGGCCTGTCGCCGCCGGTGATGACCGCCTTGTTCACCCCCCTGCGGAAGTGGGTGAGGGCGCTCTCCGCGCTCATGGCGCCTACCATAAGGGTCTCCACGAGCTCGTCGTCTGCATTCCGGCAGCAGAGCACCTCGCCTCCCAGCTCATCTACAAGCTCCCGAATGCTTATTGACATGAGGGCTTTGTTGCGGGGGATGACGGCGAATACGGGGAGGCCTCGTTTTTCCATATAAGGCTTCACTTTCTCCTGGACGAGACCCATGTTGTACTGGGGCACGCTGTTGATGACCGCCCCCAGGGCAGATCTCCCGAGCCATTCATGGGCTGCGAGAAGGTCGTCGATGGTCTGGAGCGTATTCTGGTACGGTACGATGACGACGGTCCGGGCCCCGGTGACTTCCGCCACCTTCGCGGCCTGGAGGTTGACGATAAAACCTTCCCGTAAGCTCGAGCCGCCCTCCATGATCACCACGTCCTTGTTCTCGCTCACAACGCGGTGGGCGGCGAGGAGGCGTGCCTCGATCTCCTTGTGGTCCGGGCGCTCGAGGGCTGCCCGTGCCTCCTGTTCGGAAAGAATGAGAGGGACCATTATCTCGGGAGGATCGGTCTGACCGAGGGCGGCGCGTATGAAGACCGCGTCCTCATCGATGATCTGCTCGCCCACGGCGCGGGCGGTGGTGCTTACGGGCTTCATATAGCCGCTCGCGAGGCCGGCTTTCTGAAAACGGTAGGCAAGGCCCATGCAGAGGGCGGTCTTGCCCGAGAACCTTTTGGTCGATGTTACATAGAGAGTTGTAGCCATTACTGCCTCCTTGTCATGCGAGAACCAGCCTCATGTCCATGCCCATGGCGCCCCTGCCGTCCTCGAAGACCATCAACGGGTTTATATCCATCTCCACGATATCGGGAAAATCGACCACGAGCTGGGAGACTTTGAGGAGAGTATCCGCGATTGCCCCAAGGTCGGACCTCGCCTCGCCCCGGACTCCCATCAAAAGGTTGGAAGACCGGAGTTTGGAGATCATCTCCACGGCGTCCTGGCGGGAGAAGGGGGCGATCTGAAAGACCACGTCTTTAAGCGCTTCCACATAAATTCCCCCGAGGCCGAACATGACCAGCGGCCCGAACTGGGGGTCCCGGTTCATCCCGATAATCACTTCCTTTCCCCCATGGACCTGCTGCTGCACGAGACAGCCCCAGATGTCGGCGTGGGGCGTATATCGGGCGGCCCGGAAGGTGATGAGGTCGAAGGAGTCGCGCACGTCGGAGGCGGTCCTCACGTTGAGCCTTACCCCTCCGATATCGGTTTTATGGAGAATGTCGGGAGAAGCGATCTTGAGTACCACGGGATAGCCTATCTCATCGGCAAAAGCCACCGCCTCATCCGCGGTTTTGCATAGCTTGGAGGCAGGCATGGGTATGCGGTAGGCTTCGAGCACATCCCGGGCTTCCGCGTCGCCGATGGTGACCCTCCCTTCCTTCCTCACCCTCTCGAAGACTTCGTGCACTTTGTGAGTATCGAGGTCGATGGTCTCGTAGGGAGGGGCAGCCTTTTCCTGCCAGTCCCGCTGCCTGACCATGACCGCCAGCGCATCGATTGCGCGCTCCGGCATCATGTAGTTCGGTATGCTATGATCGGTCAGGGTTCTTACGGCGTTCCGTATGGATGCTTCACCCATGAAGCAGGTGAATATAGGGATTTTCGCGCCTTTGGCTGCCTCTGCCACCACCACGGCCGTCTCATCGATCTTTGTCGTGAACTGGGGGGTCAGGATCACCACAAGGGCCCCCACGTTCGGATCGGCCATCACCGTCTTTATGGCGGATGCGTAGCGCTCGGTTCCCGCGTCCCCCAAAAGATCGACGGGGTTCAATACGCTCGCGGCAGGAGGGAGGGCGTCTTTGAGGCTGTTCATCGTGTCGTCGGTAAGGGTCGCGAGGCGAAGCCCGGCGCGTTCGATGGCATCGGTACACATGATGCCGGGACCACCCGCGTTGGTGACCACCGCCACGGTATTGTTACGGGGCAAGGGTTGTCGCGAGAACGCGATGGCGTAGTCGAACAATTCCCCTACCGATTCCGCCCGGATCACACCTGCTTGCGCGAATGCCGCTTCATAGGCGCGCTCACTGCCCGCAAGGGCCCCCGTGTGACTGCTCACCGCCTTGGAGCCGCTCGCGGTTACGCCCGCCTTGATCGCGATGATCGGTTTTTTCTTCGTGAACTGCCTCGCCACTTCAATGAAACGGCTGCCATTGGTGATCCCCTCGAGGTACGCAAGGACCACTTTTACCTCGGGCAGCGCCGCATAGGCTTCGAGAAAATCTATCTCATTCAGGTCCGCCTTATTGCCCAGACTCACGAAACTGGAAAACCCCACGTTTTGGGCAAGGGAGATATCGAGAATACATGTGCAGAGCGCACCGGATTGGGACATGAAGGCGATGTCTCCCCGGGGCGGCATGCCCGCCGCAAAAGTTACGTTCAAGGGGGTGGTGGTATGGATGAGACCCAGGCAGTTGGGGCCGAGGACGGGCATCTGATACCGATGGGCGATATTCGCGATCCCGTGCTCCGCGACCAGTCCTTCGTGGCCGGTTTCACGGAAGCCGGCCGATATGATGATCACCGAGCCGACCCCGAGTGAGCCGCAGACCTCGAGGGTGTCGAGGACCATCTTCGCGGGGATGGCGATTACCGCAAGGTCGATGGGCTGCCCGATCTCCCCGAGGGTTTTATAGGCCCGAAGGCCGAGAAGTTCATCTTTGCCGGGGTTTACCGGATAAATTCTACCCGGAAAGCCGCTCTTGATGAGGTTAAAAAGAACCGCATACCCGGGCTTGTCCACACTGTCCGTCGCGCCGATTACGGCAACGGATTGGGGTGAGATAAGGGACTTCAGATTTCGATAGCTCATGACTTTCGGGACAGGGAATTCAAGCCCCCTCCTTTCTTAATACCTTCATTCGCCGGCCTGTTTCCGGATTGATAACTTTCAGCGATAAAGACGGAATCAACCGGAAGGCTAAAACCTTGAGAATGCTTATATTGTTTCTAAACTGATACATTAGTTTTATGCCTCTCGCATGTGGATCATTATGCTGCAAGGTAATGCAAATAATGGAGCATAACCAATACCTCCTAAAAGTAACATGAGGGAGAGAAAAAGTCCAGCCCCCCGTCCCTCTTTGTTAAAATATTTCACAAAAGGGGGACAGGCTTGCCCTATGCCCGGGATGAGCTCAACCTTTAAAAACCGTGCCCGCATGTCATTAAGTGATAAACCCCGGGAACCGATAATAATAATATGATACAGCCCCGGGAAAGTCGCAACAAGATATGGCGCGTGCCGAAAGGGCATGTCCGGAAGATGAGATGAATCGGTTCCGCTTTGACGCCTCCTGCCTGAAAAGGCTACGGAAAAGGCTTCAAAGAGAGGGCGGCTTTGTGCTGCTGGCCCTTGTCATCTTCCTTTGCGGATACCTCTTCTTCTCCTTTTACGGTCAGGTGAAAGCCAACCTCATAGAAGAATACAATAAGCGGCAGATGGTTCTCGCCAAACAGGCGGCAAGGAGCATCGAAAAGCTCATGGCCCAGCACGAGAGGACCTTGAAAGTTCTCTCCACGGACCGGCGCATTATCCGTCTGAACATGGAAGGGAAAGAGGTCATGGAGACGATCTTTCGCGCCCAGGGCCGCGACGTCAGAGGTGTATCCCGAATCGACGAGTATGGGAGGATCGTGTATACCGTGCCTTATTCGATTGGTACGGCGGGGAAAGATATATCTCACCAGCCCCACATCCGGGACGTTCTCTCAAAACGGGAACCCGCGGTAAGCGAGGTTTTTACCGCCATTCAGGGCTTCCAGACCATTGCATATCACTATCCCGTCTTCGATGGCGGCCGTTTTGCGGGTACCGTGGGAGTGCTTATCGATTTCGACCATGTCTCGCAGGACTTTTTGTCCGGAATAAAGGTCGCAAAGACAGGAGGCGCCTGGGCGATCAACGACCGGGGTACGGAGATCTACTGCCCCATTCCGGGCCACATGGGCCGTTCCCTCAGCGCAGCGTCCAACGGGTCGCAGAGCATGATCTCCCTCGCCCGCGAAATGATGGCGGGAAAGACGGGTACGGGCATCTATTATCTCCACAAGCGGGACGGGGAGCGCATGACGGCCCTCAAGAAACATGTCGCCTACGCGCCCGCCGCGGTCGGGGCTGCCAGATGGTCCATTGCGGTGGGGACCCCGGAAGAGGAGATATTGGAAGATATGGTCCTCTTCCGCAACAAGCTGCTCCTCCTTTTTGCGGTCCTTCTGGTGGGAAGCATTATTTTTTCCTATTATAGTTTTCGCGCCGGGGGAATTATCGCCGAAGAAGAGAAGAGGAGGCGGGCAGAGGAGGCGCTCAGGGAATCGGAGGAGAAATACCGCCATATCTTCGAAAGCAGCATAGAGGGCATTTTTCAGACCAGCCCCGGGGGCCGCCTTCTCATGGCCAACCCCGCCCTCGCCCATATGCACGGCTATGACAATCCCGAGGAGATGATGACGTCGGTACGTCATATCGAAGATACCTACGTCCATCCGGAATTGCGCCTGCCCTTCATGCAGGAGCTGAGTGAAAAGGGGGAGGTAAATCAATTCGAAGTTGAGCTTTTCCGGAAAGACGGGAGTACCTTTCTCGCATCGTTCAATGCCCGTGCGGTACGTGACGGGGAGGGGCGGGTGGTCCGCCATGAAGGAACGGCCCAGGATATTACGGAAAGAAACGAAAAGGGGAGAGAGCTTCTTCAGAAGACTGCCCTCCTCGAGGCACAGCTCAACGCATCGCCCGATGCAATCCTCGTTACCCACAAGGGGAAAAGAATTCTTCAGAACAGGTTATTTCTCGAGAAAATAGGCGCCCCGGCGACGATCACCGCGGACGACGAAGATACGTCTTTTCTGGAATGGGTTACGGACCTCACAAAGGACCCGGAGCAGTTTCTGGAACGGGTCCGTTACCTCTCCGACCATGAAGACGAAACGAGCCGCGACGAGGTGGAGCTCAAAGACGGCACCACCGTCGACCGGTATTCGTCGCCCGTAATCGGCAGGAACGGGGAGCACTTCGGAAGGCTCTGGATATTCCGGGATGTAACGGAGAAAAAGAGGGCCCACGAGGAGTTGAGGGAATATCAGAAAGCTATGGAAGGGTCGCGGGACATCATGATCGTCCTCGACAGGTCCTATCGCTACAGGGCCGTCAACCAGTCCTATCTCAAATACCGCATGATAAGCCGAGAAGAGGTGATAGGCCGTCGGGTGGAAGAGATTATCGGAAAAGAGCTTTTCGAGAAGGTCATAAAAACCCTGCTCGAGGCATGCTTTAAAGGTGATGTAATCCAGATCGAAATGAAACAATCCTACCCCGGAATGGGGGAGCGGGATTTCTACGCCACCTATTTACCGATAATGGGAGCGGGAGAGATCGACCGGGCGGTCCTCGTCATGCACGACATCACCGACCGCAAGCGCGCCGAGGAGGCGCTCAGGGAATCGGAGGAGAAATACCGGAGCGTGGTGGAGAGCTCCCTCATGGGCTTCTACGTGGTGCAGGACGGGGTATTCCGTTTCGTAAACAGGGGCTTCTGCGAGATTTTCGGATACGAGCGTGAAGAGATAGTGGGCCGCCTTAACCCTGTGGCCAACGCGATACCGGAAGACAGGCATCTGGTGGAGGAGAATATAAAGAAAAGGCTCTCCGGTGAACAGAATTTCATCGAATATGAATTCAGAACCATGAAAAAGGATGGGAAGGTCATAAACGTGAAGGTCCTGGGCGGCACCATGGTCTACGACGGGCAGCCTGCCGCTACGGGAACGCTGATCGATATCACGAGGGAGAAGTCTCTCGAGGCCCAGCTCCGTCAATCCCAAAAAATGGAGGCTATCGGGACCCTCGCAGGCGGGATTGCCCATGATTTCAACAATCTCCTCACGGTGCTGATAGGTTACGCCAATCTGCTCCAGATGCGCACCGAAGCTTCAAACCCCTTAAGGGTGTATGTGGACCGGATTATGACCGCGTCCCAGAAAGCGGCGAACCTTACCCGGGGTCTCCTTGCCTTCAGCAGAACACAGCCCCTCGCCCTGGAGCCCCACGACATAAACGAGCTCATAAGAACCGCCGGAAAACTCTTCGGCCGCCTTCTTACGGAGGATATCGAGGTGAAGCTCAAGCTTTCCCCTGAGGAGATGATCGTCATGGCCGATTCTAGCCAGATCGACCAGATACTCTTCAATCTGGTCACGAATGCCCGGGATGCAATGACGGAAGGGGGTACCCTCTCCATCGAGACGAAACCGGTGACCCTGGATAAGGAGTTCGTCCGGATTCATGGTTTCGACAATCCGGGCGCCTATGCCCTCCTTTCGGTCACCGATACGGGTCTCGGCATGGATGAGGCGATGAAAGAGAAGATATTCGATCCCTTCTTTACCACCAAGGCGGTGGGGAGGGGCACAGGGATCGGCCTGTCCACGGTCTACGGGATAGTAAAGCAGCACCACGGTTATATTTACGTCTACAGCGAGCCGGAAGTGGGCACTGCCTTTCACATCTATCTTCCCCTTTCCCAATGCCCGGCAAAAGAGGCGGCCGGCCCTCTTCCCGAGATAAAACACGGGACTGAGACGGTCCTGGTGGCGGAAGACGATCAAACCGTGCGCTCTCTTCTCAATGCGGTACTCACCGGAAGCGGCTATTCCGTCATAGAAGCGATCGACGGGGAGGACGCGATAGACCAATTCTCGAAGAGCAGGGATATCGCACTCGTCATACTCGACTCGGTGATGCCGCGAAAAAACGGCAGACAGGCGTACAACGAGATCAACAGAAGAGACCCGTCCGTAAAGGTCCTCTTTACCAGCGGCTACACGAGAGACGTGATCCTCGACAAAGGGATTGAGGCGAAAGAGCTTGATTTCATCTCAAAACCCGTATCACCCCTCGAGCTTCTGCGGAAGGTGCGGGAGGTGCTCGACAGGTGAGGGATTCTATAGTATAAATTCCAAATGAAGCCCCTTTCCCTGATCTTCGTGTTGGTGATGGTCCTCCTCTTCCTCCAGAACGTGCACGGGGATGAGGTCGGCGACATAAAGACTGCCATCGGAGCGAAGCGCGCGTCATGGACCGCGGGGGAGACACCCCTTATGGGCATGGCGGAGGAAGAAAGACGGAGCCGTCTCGGCATGTTGCCGCCTGTAGTCACGGAGGAACAGACTGAAGCCTCAGCGGCCTGGGCGAGGGCCGCAGAGGCGGCGTCCCTTCCCGCTCACTTCGACTGGAGAAACGAGGGGGGCAACTTCGTCACGCCCCCGAGAGACCAGGGGGCCTGCGGCTCCTGCTGGGCCTTCGGAGCAACGGCCGCCCTGGAGGCCGCCCATTTGAGAGTCCGGGGAACTCCGGGAACCGACCTTAATCTTGCGGAGCAGATCCTCGTCTCCTGCGGCGGGCCCCTCGTAGGAAACTGCAGCGGCGGCTACATGGACCGCACCTCCGATTTCCTCGCTTCCACCGGCCTGCCTCCCGAAACATGCTATCCCTACACGGGCACTGACGGCGCCTGCAGCTCAGCCCAGTCCGATTGGAGAGACGGCACCGTGAAAATCACCGGCTGGGCTTATGTGGTCTCCACCGAGCCGTCCGTGGATGCGCTGAAAGCGGCTCTCATCGCGTATGGGCCTGTCGTCACTTCAATGAAGGTATTCAACGACTTTTTTGCCTATGTGTCCGGAGTTTACTCCTATACGACCGGCGCCTTCGCGGGTCTTCACGCGCCATTGATAATAGGCTATGATGACCGGGAGCAATGTTTTATCGCGAAGAACAGCTGGGGCGCGGAATGGGGGGAAGCCGGTTTTTTTCGAATCGCCTATTCCGAGCTCACGAACAACGTGGCCTTCGGCAGCTATACGATCGCGTACGCCACTCAGCCCATGCACCTCCTTACGGTAAATAAGGTGGGAGAAGGGGCCGGGGGCGGTAAGGTGGCCTTGTCCGGTCCTGCCTGGAAGACCGCGGGAGGAGCCGGCCGTTATCCCGAGGGCTCGATTGTAACGGCAATAGCCGCGGGCTCGGCCCGTGTGGTTTTTAATGGATGGAACGGGTGCGACACCACGGACGGCGCAGTCTGCTCGGTAACGCTGACGGGCGACAAAGTCGTAAGCGCCTCTTTTCAATTACCCGCGCGCATGGTTGTTACCCCCGCCAACCTCAGTTTCGGACCCATAAAGGCAGGCAATGAGAGCCGTAAGTCCCTCAGGGTGCGTAATATTGGGACAGGGGAGCTCTCGATCGACGGGATCACGCTCTTTGGAAGGGATTACATTGATTTTTCCCATACGGACTGCGCCCGGGTCCCGGCGGCAGGGGAGTGCATCATGAATGTGGGTCTCACGGCGATCTCTTATGGAAAAAAGTCGGCTGCCATGCGTATTTTATCGAATGACCCGAAAAGACAGGCGGGCCTTACAGTCCCTCTTTCGGGCAATGCCCTTCCCCCAAGAATGAGCGTCAGTCCCGGGGCCTTCAGGTTCGGCGCCGCGCCCGTCGGTGGAACGCCTCTCACGAAGAATATTTCCGTAAGGAATACGGGTCTGTCCGACCTTATTGTCGGCGTGCCGGTGATAGACGGCGTCCATGCCTCAGATTTCAGCCTTTCCGGGACCTGCCCCGTCATTGTCTCTCAGGGCACGGGAGGTGTTCCGTGTGTCCTTAGCCTCTCCTTTCGCCCCGGCGCAAAAGGGGTGAGGAGGGCATCCCTCACGATACCTTCGAACGACCCTGCACGGCTCACCACACCGCTTCTCCTGAACCTCACGGGGCAAGGCAGATAGATCATGCGCCGCTCCGGCATCCATGGCCGGGTTGCGAAGGGTTCAGCGGAGGTTGCCTCTCGTCAATGATGCGAAGGTTCCACCCACGCAAAGTATCGCGAAAATAGTGAAGATAATCTTCGTGCTCTTGACCAGCAGGCCATAATAGGGTGGGGTAATCGCTACTTTACCGATAAAAAGCGCGAAGACCACCATGGCGATACCCATGCTGAGCATCTGGCCTATGAGCCGCGTGGTGGCAAGGGTGGACGACGCGATGCCGTAGAACCTGTTCTCTACGGATGACATGATCGCATTTGAATTGGGAGAGGAGAAGAGGGCAAAGCCGAAGCCCAGGACCGCAAGACTTGCAATAATGTAGGGCAGGGGAGTGGCGGCCGTGAGCAGGGCAAGAAGGATAAGTCCCACGGTGGTAAGGGCCATTCCCGCAGAGGCGACCAGCCTCGGCTCTATCCTGTCTGAGAGTTTCCCTGCAAGGGGCGAAAAGGCGGCCTGAACAATTGGTTGAGATACGAGGACTAAACCCGCGCTCTGCGGGGTGAGCCCTTTTATGTACTGAAGGTAGAGACTCAAAAGAAAACCTACCGCAAAAGTCGCGCTGTAATTGATGAGAGCGGCTACGTTGGAAAGGGTGAAGACCTTATTGGTAACAAAGAGGCTGATCTCGAGGATAGGCGTCTTTGTCCTCAATTCCCACCATATAAAGGCCCCTATGGCTGCCATTCCCGATAATACGAAGAGAAGGCCTGTCACTGACGGCAGGCGCGAGAACCCATACATGAGGAGGAGAAGAGTGAGGGCATAGATGAGGGAGCCGGCGATATCGAGGGATTCCCCCCGTGCCTCCGCCCATTCCTGCTTCAATTTTTTGATGCTCAGAAAGATCACGAAGAAGCCGAGGGGCACGTTAAAAAGGAAGACACTTCTCCATCCCAGGTGCTGGGTGAGAAGACCCCCCACAAAGGGACCGCACGAGAGACCGAGATAGACGGCGGCGATGTTGATCCCCAGGGCATGCCCCCTCTCTCCAGGCGGATAGACGGAGGTAAGCATGGCCACGCCCGTGCCGAAGACCATGGAGGAGCCGATCCCCTGAAGGGCCCTGAACGCGAGAAGGCTTCCGACGGAGGGCGCGAGGCCGAGGCAGAGTGACGAGACGGTGAAGACCCACATGCCGTAAATGAATATTTTCCTTCTTCCATATATGTCGGAGATTTTTCCAAAGGGCACGAGGAACATGGCTGCTGTAAGGAGATAAATGGTGGCTACCCAGTTTAACGTTATGGCATCGGCTGAAAAGGCCCTCCCTATGCGGGGAAGGGCGACATTGACCGTGGCGAGGGAAAGGGGCGTGAGAAAGGAGGAGACGGTGGCCACGATGAGGACCGACTTTTGCGTTGTCTTCAGATCTTGTTCATCCATTATTCACCCTATACTTATTTCTTACGATCGTATCCCATGACTGCGTAATGGGTGGCCTTGTCAAAGAAGTAGACGAGGCGCTCTCCCAGCTCGCACATGCGGTATATGTCAACCGCCTTGTCCCATACGCCTGAGGCATACATGAACATCCAGGCATGTTTTTTGAGGATGGCAAGGGAGCTGATAAGCTCTATCATGGGTATTCTTTTCTCATGTCTCAGGATACCGAGGTCCGAGTAAAACCCTTTCAGTCCCTCGTCCTCCTTCTTCCCCATGAGCCATGCTTCGAACTGGGTAAAGATGAAGCCTGCCCTCCGGCCCAGCTCTGCCCTGTCGAGTTTATGGAAGGAGCCGGTCGAAGGGTTCGTGCTCACGTCGTCGATCCACAGCTCTATGATCCGGGCCGAATTCGCCTGGACGGCCCGGGCCAGGTCGTCCGAGAGGAGCCTCCCGGCAGGGACGGCGCGGTCCTTCACCGTCTCCTCCACGAAGGTCTCGAAAGAATCGTGCATGTTCCACAGGTCTTTTTTCAGATCGACGAATTTACGGAGCGCCGCGGTCTGAGAATCGAATGCGAGCTTCGGCAGGCTCCTTATGGGGAAGTACCGGCATTCGAGCGCATCGTCTCCCGCGATCTCCGCGCCCCCTGTCTTCTCCGCTTCGAAGCTCACGATGAGCAGGTCGCCATAAAAGTCATTCGTATGGGAGCTTACGTCGATGAGCTGGACGATCCGTCCCTCTATGCCTGTCTCCTCCCTGAGTTCCCTCAAGGCCGCGTCTTCGATGCTCTCCCCTGTCTCGGCAAAACCGATGGGGCAGCACCACATATTTTTGAAGGGGTCACGCGCCCTTTTTACGAGAACGATCTCCCGCTCCCGGTTTGCG
Organism: Syntrophorhabdaceae bacterium; assembly: GCA_036504895.1. Classification (NCBI taxonomy): domain Bacteria; kingdom Pseudomonadati; phylum Thermodesulfobacteriota; class Syntrophorhabdia; order Syntrophorhabdales; family Syntrophorhabdaceae; species Syntrophorhabdaceae bacterium. Next base: position 44,716 of record DASXUJ010000067.1, on the reverse strand, counting down.
AGGATTATAGAGGCAACGGGCAGCGGGTTCTCATAATAAACCTGTCCGCAGTTCGGGCAGATCTGCCTCGCTTTACCCTCCTGGACTTCCGTATCGAGGGTTGTGCGGCAAAAACTGCAGAATATTCTCGCCTTCATTTCCGCACCACAAAGATGCGGTCGTTTTTATTGAAAGCAAGCCTGCCTTCACGCTCGAGGGCAGCGAGTATGGTATCCCTTGCTTCCCCGGGCGCCACGTCTCGGGAGATAAAGGACCTCTTGAAATCGATGTAGCGCGCGAGTTCTTCCTTATCCCGCCGGTCGAAGACGAGTGAATTTTCATAGTCGGCGAAGGCAATGCGGGTGAAGCGGGGTCTGAGGATCTCTTCCCCGTTCTCGGCGGAAAAACCCTGGATCACTTTTTTGAGATTGGAAAAGGAGAAGAACCGTTCCCCCTCCCGGAGCATGGCCTCGCTGTGGGTGATAATCAGAAAGACCCCGTCCGGACGGAGCACCCGCGCAACCTCATCAATTATGCCGGGAAAGAAATAGAGGGAATAGGCAGCCACCACGAGATCGAAATAATCGGAGGGCCCATCGATGGGCGCCGGGAGCAGGACTTTCCTGAAGACTGCCTCCTTCGTGATTTTCCCGGCGGTCTTCAGGAATTCATCGCGGTTCTCTTCGAGGCAATCGATTCCGATAACACGATTGAAAGGGCCGTGAAGGGCCTGTTCGAACCACCCATACCCCGAGCCGAGATCGAGTATAGTCCGCACCGCACTCATATCGACCAGGCCCAGGGCCAGATCGCGTATGTCCACCTTGTTTATGGAATATTTTCTTATCAGGCTGCCGATCAGTTTATGGACCGGCAGGTCGGAATAACTCTGAGTGATAAGGCTCACTCTCGTTATATAGCGCTTATCGGGTTTGAATGCAATCAAAAAGCCGGGGCGGGACGTTCAGAAAAACAAGATCCAAAGGGCTTAAATGCCTCTCTTCGCGAACATGCCCTTAAAAAGCACTTCAAGCTCTCTTACCATATTCTCGTCTTCGAATATGAGATTGTTGCGGGCGAGAATTTTTTCCTTAATCTCCCCCCGGAAAAGAGGATCCTTACCGAGGCGCAGGGCAATGTCCGCGTACTCGTCGGGAGTCCCGGCCACGCATTCCAGGAGGCCCATCCGCTTATAGAGCGCATAAGTCTGGCGGCCGCGCATATATTCTCCGGGGAGGGTGACGACCGGCGTGCCCACGGCGAAGGCATCGAAGGTGGTGGCGCCGCCGTTGAAATGGGTGGTGTCGAGGGCTGCGTCCGCGAGGGCCACGAGTCTCAGGTAGTCGTCGTACTCATATCTCGGCAGGAACCTCACGCGCTCCGACATAATCCGCAGGGTCTTTTCGAGGCGCGCCTTGAGCAGGTCTGCCCAGCTTGCATGTTTTCCATGAAAGAAGAGGATAAGGGCCTCCGGGTCACGGGACAGGACGGCGGCAAGAATCCCGTCAAAATAGGGGTGCACTTTGAAGAGCGATTGAGAACAGAGGTAGAGGTGGGCGGAGTCGGGCAGGGAGAAATCTGCCTTTTTTGCAGGGGGACCCTTTATTCGGGGTTTATAATAATAGGTGTAGGCGACGCGGGCCGGAAGGGCGACGAGTCTCTCCGTATAATGGGCCGCGCTATCCGGGGTCTCACAGTCTTCGTGAGAGATAAAGTAATCGACAGAGCCTATGCCGGTAGTGATGGGGTGCCCGTAGAACACGCACTGGACAGGCGCCAGCCTGCTCATGGCCAGGAAATAGGTGTAGGGCTCCATGCCTATGTCGGGGTAGAGGAGGATATCGGCCTCTATTTCCGCAATGAGCCGGCGCAGCTCACGCAGTGATTCGGGGGCAACTGTCGTGCGATCGGAGTGGGCTTCGATGAATTCGATCGTCTCGTCACGGGGATTGGGGAAGAGGACGGTATGGATCTCGAAGGCGCTCCTGTCGAGATGGGCAATGATGCCCTTCATATAATTACCGATGGTATGCTCTTTCAGATGGCGGGAAACGATGGCGATCTTTATCTTTTTCCCCACGGGCCGCCGGCGCTCTTCTCTGCAATGAGAGGCAGTATATCGAAGACCGGGGCATATATGTCCATAGAATTCCGCGAGCTTTTCCTGGAGCGATCGGTCGCCGCCCTGGTATGGGAGATAGAAATTTGCCCTTCCTATCTGACGTATGGGGTCTTCGATTGCGACGCCCCTATCCAGAAGGGCCGCAAGGTTCTCCCTGAGACGGACAGGGGTCGCATCGATCTCTTCAAGAGAGCGGCATATGACGGGGACGAGAGTCGCGAGCGCTACTTTCAGTCCCGGATCGGGCGCGATGGCATCCGCCTTTTCGTAGCAGGCCCGTGCTGCTTCGGTACGGCCTTCTTCGGCGAGAATCATTCCAAGGTTCGTATATCCCGTGGCGTAGGTCTCTCTCAGGCCCACAGTGGTCTCGAAATGGCTTCTCGCCTCTTCGAAAAGGCCTCGCCCGTAACAGGCCACGCCCAAATTATTATAAGCCTCCACGAAATCGGGTCTAAGCGCGATCGCTTGTTCAAAGCTTTTGGAGGCTTCCTCGTAGCGGCCGGTTCTTTTTTGGGCAAGGCCGAGGTTGTTGAACCCGTCGGCGCGGGACGGATCCTGCGTTACGATACGGGTAAAGCATTCTATTGCCTCTTCGAGGCGGCCCTCCTCCTGCAGGACAGCCCCGAAATTCGATAATATCTCGATCCCATTCGATTCCGCCCCGAAAGTTTCGAGGCAGCCGGCAAACCCCTCTTTCATATCGTCCGACGCCATGAGCGCCCTTGAGAGGGAGCCGTAAGCTTCCATTAATCCCGGTGAAAGAATAGCGCCGCGGATAAAGGAGGAGGTCCCTTCCCGGAAACGCCCCAGCTCCAATAGCACATTTCCCCTGCAAGCCCACGGTATACCGGAGCCGGGATCGATTCCGACGGCACGATCGAAGCTTCCAAGGGCCCTCTCGAAGAGGCCCAGCTCGTGACAGGTGATCCCGAGGTTGATCCAGGCAGGCACAAGCCCCGGGTCGAAGCTTGTCGCGCGCTCATAAAAGTCCATGGCATCGGCGCTTCTCCCGAGGCTGCGACAGACGTCCCCCATGGTGCAATGGTAGAGAGGGTTCTCCGGATCGATACGTATTGCCCCGGCCGTCTGCTCTTCGGCAGCCTCATAGTCGGCCCCGGCTGCAAAGACCAGTGCGAGAATATGCCTGGCCGACCCATTGTCGGGATCGGCGGCGAGGCTCATCCTGCATAGGTGCTCCGCCTCCGCGAGATGTCCTGTACGGAGAAAGTCGTATGCCTTTTTATCCTTCCCATTCCGATGGGTCCCCGACTCACCCATGAGTTCTCCCTGTGGCGGCGATTCCCCGTCAAGGGACTGACGGGCCGAAGGCCGGAAAACAGCGACTTCCGTCAAAGAAGGCTCATTCTCCCCTTCCGATCTACCTTTATGTGATCTTCGCAGCAATCTTCGTGCCAAAAAGTATTAACCTTCGGCCCGCAGTGACGATAATAGTTTTGTACACCCGGATTTATCCCCTTGTCAGGGAAAGGAGAAGAAGGAATGGAGCGGACGGGCAGGACCTTTGCCGCATGTGCCGGGGCGGCTATAATCGTATGGGCTTTCATGTCGGTCGCCTCATGTTCGGGCCCGGGAACCGGAGAGACTCCTTCCAAGCCTCCGGCCCCGTCCGCCCGGCCGAAGTCCCCTCCGGCGAAACAAGACGCCCGCAAAGATGCGGACCCGGACCGGTGGGTCGCCTGCGGCTCGGCGAAGGATGGAGTAACCCTTTATTATGATTCTAAAAATGTGCAGCGAAGCGGGGACCGTAAGGTCGTCAAGTTCTGGACCCGCGTTGCCCCTCCCAAAAATAACACACTCTTTACCGAAGGGCAGAAAATGGTCGAGAAAGGAGGAAGAGACCCCCGTGTTCTCGAGTATTTCAACTCCTTTCACGAGGCGAATTGCGCGGCCATGACCTATGATCTTGCAAAGATGGCCCTTTTCAGCTCCGACGGAACCCTCCTGGTCGAGCAGGCGGTCAACGTGCGGGGCCGTCGGCCCGGGCCTGACATAAAGGGCCTCATGGAAAAGCTCTGCGCCCAGGCACCCGAGGGCGAGGCACGAAAAGCCGGCGCTAAACCGGCGAATGGTCCGTGCGAGAGCGCAGGCATCATGGTCCTTATCGAGCCCCAGGAGGCAATTCAGGCGGGCGCGCAGTGGAGGGTCGAGGGCAAGGAGTGGAAAAAGAGCGGCGAGGCGGTCTGCGGCCTTCCAGTGGATGAGTCAACCCGCAAGGGGAGCTACAGGATAGAGTACAAGCCCCTGCCGGGCACCCCGTTCATCCCGCCCGTGACCCATGATGCCGCCGTCTCTTCCGAGTACAGGTACTCCTTCTACACCTCCCTCTATACCTCGACGCCGAAAGACCGGAAGACGCGATAGGCGATTGATTTTCCCTGGCGGAGGACCTATAGTCCCCCTGGACGGGAACCCGTCCAAGCCCCCAGGTGAAGGAGGTCTTCCACGGGAAAGGTCCGTATCGTGTCCCTCGCAACGATCCTTCTTTTCATTCTCACTCTTCTTGTGGCAACCGATTCCTGGTGTGAAGAGGAGAGGTCCGAGCCGACGATCCTTCTTACCATCTATTTGAAGCACGACCAATCGAAAACACCGGGCGAGATAAATGCCCAGCTTGAAAGGGCCGGATTCTGGAAGAAATTTCCTCCTGATCCCCGGAAGTATTCGGAGACTGAAAGCGCACGCTCTCACTCCCGTAAGCCTTGACTCCTCATCCGGACCGTACTATTCTTGCTTTGGATATTTTCCCGGAAGGAGGCTGTCATGGAGGAAAAGATACGGCAGGTAGCGGAGTGGATCGCGGGCTCGAATACCATCGTCGTCTTCGTCGGCGCGGGATTGAGCACCGAATCGGGGATACCTGACTTCAGGAGCCCCGGCGGTGTGTGGGACAAGTACGACCCGGAGGATTTTTATTTTCAGAACTTCGTCTCCCACGAATCATCCCGGGAAAAGTACTGGCAGATGGCAACTGAGATGTATGATGCCATGCGGGATGCCAAACCGAACGCGGGCCATCTCGCGATCGCCGAGCTCGAGCGGATGGGAAAGCTCGACTGCCTTATCACCCAGAATATCGACGGCCTTCATTTCAAGGCAGGCAATTCGGAAGAGAAGGTCCTCGAGCTGCACGGGACGGCCATGCACGTGACCTGCCTCTCCTGCCATGCCCGGTATGAGAGAGATGCCGTACAGGAGCGAATTGCCCGTGGAGACAAGGCGCCGCGCTGCGGGGGCTGCGGGGGGCTTCTCAAACCCGCCACCATATCTTTCGGCCAGTCGATGCCTGAATGGGAGACGGCCGAAGCTTCGCGGAGGTCGGAAGAGTGTGATCTTTTTATCGTGATCGGCTCTTCCCTGGTAGTCCACCCCGCGGCCTATATGCCGGTGATCGCCAAGCGGGCAGGGGCGAAGCTCGTGATCGTCAATCGCGATGAGACTGCCTGCGACAGCATGGCCGACTTGATTTTGAACGGTCCTGCGGGCTCGACCATGGCCGCCATAATGGAGCATGTCAGGAAGATGAGCGCCTGAAGGAGACGAGAGATGAAAAAACCGATATCCTATATTCTGTTCTGTGTGGCAGGGATCCTGATCTTTCTGGTCTATTGCGCGCCTGTCCGAGGCGCGGAAGGCCCGGATGGGACGGGCGTAAAACCGTCGGCAAGGCCCTCAGTCATACTGGTGAGTGATTTTTCCCTCGATGCCGGTGCCGGCGAAAAGGCAGATAAGGGACTCCACGGGCCTCTCCAGGTGAGAAAACGCATGCGTGAGATGGTCGACCGCCCGGAAGAGAGTCCCCAGGACAAGGCGAAGAGGATCACAAGCACACTGGCAGATTCCATCGTGGCGGAGCTTATTGCGAAAGGGGTGAAAGGCGCGAGAATCGCGCGGGGTGTGGAGCCCTCTTCCGGCGCCTGGCTCTTAGAGGGTGAATTTCTCGAATACGGCGAAGGAGACCGCCTGAAGAGGGCGGTTATCGGATTCGGCAGCGGCGCGGCCTCCATGGAGGTGCGGGAGAGGCTGAGTGAGGTGATGGACGGGGGATTGCGTCCTATCTACGACTCCACTGTGGGGGGCTCCAAGAACAGGATGCCCGGGGCGGTGGTCACCAAGAATCCTTACGTGGCGGGAGCGAAGTACGTGATGACAAAAAATGCACCTGACCGGGAAGTGAAGAAGCTCGGCACAGGGATCGCGGACAAGATTCTGGAGTATATGAAGGCACAGGGTTTCTGATCCGGTGAGGATCGTCGGCCACCTGGACATGGATGCCTTTTTTGCCGCCGTCGAAGAACGGGGAAATCCCGACTGGCGCGGAAAACCGATCGTAGTGGGGGCCGATCCACTTGAGGGGAAAGGCAGGGGTGTGGTCTCCACGGCCAATTACAAGGCACGGGAATACGGCATCCATTCCGCCCTGCCCATTTCATGGGCATGGCGCTATTCGGAAGAGGCGCGAAAAAAGGGTCTCGAGCCTGCCATATTCCTCTCCGTCAATTTCAAGAGGTATTCCGCCGCGTCCAAAAAGATCATGGAGATCGTGAGCCGATATTCCGGCCTCGTCGAACAGGCGAGCATAGACGAGGCATATTTCGATCTTTCCTTCGCCGGCTCCTATGAAGCCGCGGAAAAGATCTGCCGTGCCATAAAAGAGGAGATCAGGGCAACGGGTCTTACCGCCAGCGTGGGGATCGGACCCAATAAGCTTATTGCAAAAATAGCCTCGGACCGTGAAAAACCTGACGGCCTCACCGTAGTCAGGGAAGATGAGGCCGAAGCGTTCCTTGAGCCCCTGCCCATACGCAAGATACCCGGCATAGGACCCAAGGCCGAGGAGAAGTTCGCGCGCCTGAGAGTGAAAACAGTGGCGGACCTGAGGAAGCTTACCATTGCCGATCTCGAGCGGCTAATGGGCAAGTGGGGCGCCGACCTCTATCGGAAGGTCCGTGCCCTCGACGATACCCCCCTGGGGGAACTATCGGAGACCAAGTCCATAGGCGAGCAGGATACTTTCCTCCACGATACCCTCGATGCGACGACCATCCTCGAAAAGCTCGTCGGGCTTTGCAGAAGTGTCTTCTCGACCGTGGCCGCCGACGGCTTCACCTCTTTCAGGACCGTGGTCATTACCGTTCGCTTTGCCGATTTCGAGACCAGGACCCGTTCCCATACCTTTCCTGAGCCGGTAACCCGGGAACAAAGGCTGGAATTTGAAGCCATGAAGCTCCTCATGCCTTTTATCGACGGCCGTGAAAACCCGGGGCGCAAGCCCATCCGACTTATCGGGGTGAGGGTGGAAAAACTTGCGGCCCCCGGGGTTTAACCTCTTATTTCGGAGGAGTAGAGGCCGAGCCTGTTCCCTTCCCTTTTCATGAAAAGGGCACAATAGTTTATCTCTTCGCGTATCAGGGTTTTTGAAATGATTATTTTGCCTCCCCCGGCCTCCACCCGTCCCAGGGGTCCCGAAGGTCTTCTCCGCCGTCGAGATAGGGTTACCCCGGCGTGCCGGGCCGGCAATCGCCTCGTTTCACCAAGGCGCCGCCTTCTTGTCCCTATTGTATTTAGTCGCAGCCGTACTTAGATTTATGACAAGAAGGGATCGGGGCCCTTTTCGCAAAAAAGTCAAAGAAAGGAGAAAGCCATGCATGATGTCAAAAAGATTATGGTAGTGAGCACGTCAACGAGCACCTGCAAGAAAGCCGTTCATTACGGCGTTACCCTGGCGAAACAACTGGGCGCGAAGCTCTACGTGTTTCACTCCGAATACGACCCCTTCGATCTCGAAGGATGGGGCCTTCCTATCCCGTCTCTCAAGGCCCTCCGGGAGGATTACCTGAGGGCGCTCCAGACGGACAGGGCCGTACTTGACGACATTATCCAAAAAGAGACGACACCCGGTATGGAGGTCGAAGTTTCGGTGACGGACTTACCCATAGTAGCGGAAGTCGAGCGGATGGTCCATAAGGAAAAGATCGATCTTATCATCATGGTTTCTTATGAAGAGGGGCGACTCGAGCACTACCTGTTCAGCGGCAGCATGCATGAGATTGTGAGGAAAATGCCCTGCTCCATCATGCTGGTCAAAGGGCATCATACGTGGGAGTAAAGGGGGGAAAATTATTTTCGCGGTAAAAGCTCAAAGGTCCGACGGTCCGGGACCGGCGATCTTACTCGCCTCGACTACCACGATCTTATTTTGAACCTGTGAAACACCCGGGGCGGACCAGGCAGTCCGCTCCGCTTCTTCGCGCTCAGCCCAGGAGCGGACTTCTCCTAAAAGGGTGATGGTCCCATCCTGTGCCTCCACTTCAATATTGTCCTCATCGAGCTCCACAAGCCGGCTCAGGGCTTCGCCGATCTTGGAACGGACATCTATGGGAGTAGGTTTTGCCTGCACCACGATCTGGTTCGTGATGCCTTTTACTCCTCGTAAGCTGCGTACTATCTCTTCTGCGATCCGGCGCTCATGCTGCTCTTCCACGGTACCGTCCAGCGTGATCCAGCCTTTGGCTGCCGTGGCACGAATGCTTTCCGGCGGTATGGCAACATTCCATTCAAAGTGGAAAGCTATGGCGGCGACCAATTCCTGGTCCGATCGCTCATCCCGCGGAGGCAGAAGGACTCCGATGTCATTCACCACTGCCCTCACGCCGGCTATTTTCTTTGCACCCCATTCAGCGATCCATTTCTGACGGAGGTCCCGGACCGCGCCGCGGAGGGTCACCACTCCCCCTTTGACGGTTACTGCGATCTGGGATGCATTGATCATGGGTTCGAAGTCGAGTTCGTTCAGTACATCGTGCTGGATTTTCAGGTCGCTTTTCATATCCGGTCTCTCCTTTGCAGAGCGAGCCTGGGCGGCTGCGCCGTCTGAAAACATGGCTCCACTATAGAATATAATACGGCGGTGCCCTTTTTTAAACGGTTCTTTCTCTTTTCCAACCAATTTTATTCATTTTTTCTCAAAGATATTCCTTCGATTGGGCAAAAGAGCCCGCGAAGCTCTTTCGCGGAATGGTCTCTTTCTTTCCCGAGACGCGCCTTAAGGCGGATGGAGGCTCAGTCGGCTTTGCCGGCTGAGGGGGCGACGTGTTAGTACTGAGCATGCGACACGCGGTAACATTTACGCGTAGCGCAGAACGAACGACAAGGAGAATCCATCCCGCGCGTGTAGCTCGCACCGCGAGCGAGACCAACAGTAGCCAAAAGTAGGTGCCTTAAGCAGCGCCTTAAGCGGGGGGAGGCACCAGTTAGCAGTGAGCATGCGACACGCGGTAACATTTACGCGTAGCGCAGAACGAACGACAAGGAGAATCCATCCCGCGCGTGTAGCTCGCACCGCGAGCGAGAGGGGGAGGCTCAGCCGGCTTTGCCGGCTGAGGGGGCGACGTGAGCCCCTTATAACTTGAAGCTTAAACAATTCTGTGCTATTACATGGGCATAGAATGTGATTTAAAGGAGGATCTGGGTATGGGAGAGGTTGACGAGAAGGGCAAGGGAAAATGCAAGACCGATATGCTGACGGCCCACGACTTCAGGAGCGAAATCCCTCCCATAGTAGACCGCATCGTGGCGTCGCACAATCAGGAGGGCCGGTTCAGTCACCTCGGTCTGGAGCCCATTCCCTCAAGAATCACTGTGATCGACATCATCGGCAGGGCCATGAGAATCATCTATCCCGGCTATTTTTCCAATACGAATCTCGACGAGGTAAATGTACGATATTACTTCGGGCAACATGTAATAGAGCTTTTTCAGATACTCTCGGAGCAGATCACCTTCGCCCTCAGGCATGACTGCATGCGCTTCGATCTCGACTGTGCCCGTTGCGATGAAAGCGGAAAGAGGGCAGCCCTCAATTTCGTCGATGATATTCCGCGCCTTCAGGGTATGCTTTCCAAAGATATTGTGGCGGCCTATGAAGGCGATCCCGCGTCAAAATATTACGATGAGATTATCTTCAGCTACCCCGGCCTCTTCGCTATTACCGTCTACCGTATCGCCCATCAGCTCTACGAGCAGGGTGTGCCCCTCATCCCCCGAATGATGACTGAATACGCCCACGGCCTCACGGGAATAGACATCCATCCGGGCGTGGAGATCGGAGAGAGCTTTTTCATCGACCACGGCACAGGCGTGGTTATCGGAGAGACCACGATCATCGGCAACAGGGTGAGGATCTACCAGGGAGTGACCATAGGCGCCCTCTCCCTTCCCAAAGAAGAGGTCGAGCATTTGAGAATGAGAAAACGCCACCCGACGATCGAGGACGATGTAATCATTTACGCCAATGCCACTATACTGGGTGGCACCACGGTAATAGGCGCCCGCTCCGTCATAGGCGGCAACGTCTGGCTCACCGAGACCGTACCCCCTGACACGCAGGTATTTCTGAAGCGGCCGGAATTGATTATAAAAAAGAAGGAACCGGTCTCTAGTCACTAGTATATAGTATATAGTAACTGCGTGAAAAGGCGGGGCTGCTTAGCCGGCGAGGTAGTTCAGGCGGCTTTCTATCTCGTTTCTGGGGACGAAGCCGTTTACACGGTTTACTAATCTTCCGCTACTGAAGAAGATCAGGGTGGGGGTGCCGGTGATCTGGTATTGGGAGGGGATGGCGCGGTTGGTCGTGATATCGATCCTGGCGAATTTGACCCTGCCCGCGTATCGACCGACGAATTCTTCCATAATGGGTGCAAGCTTTCGGCTGTAGCCGCAGGTGGGGGAGTAAAACTCCAATGTAACCGGACCGGGAAAATCGGTCACTTCTTCTTTAAAACTCCGGTCGGTCACGCTGATAGCCCCTTCGGGGAAGGCCCCCTTGGGCGCAAGGGGGGAGCCGCATTTTCCGCATACTGCCTTTTGCCCCCATCTTGCCTTGGGAATCCGGTTTTTCGCTCCGCAACGGGGACAGTGAACAATAAAATTTGAGGTCATATTTATAAATATGGGTAGTCGTTTTACAATGTCAAGTCAGGTGGGGGAGGAAGCACACATATTGTACCCTTTTATAAACAATTGACAAGATGGTTTTCATGACGTAACTTGATTGTAAGGGGGCAGTCTCGCGGCCTTCTTGTAGGCCGACCCTAATCCTGCCGGGGGTAAAGTCATGAAAGAGACACTTCGACGGCTTCTTGAGGCCCTTTCCCGCAGTCTACCCGAAATCCCTTTCGCCGTGCAGTTCTGGGACGGAGAGCATTTCAACCTGAACGGCGACGAGCCGGCATTCACGCTCCGTTTCAGCACAAAAGAGTCGGCCCGGAGTATTTTCCAAAAAGGGACTTTAGGTTTTGCCGAAGAATATATGAACGGCAATATTATGATAGAAGGGGATTTCGGAGAGGTCATGCGACTCGGCATGGACCCGCTCATTCAGTACATGAAGCTTTCTTTGGGGACCCGACTCGCCCTCCTGACCCAACACATCAAATCGCTCAATACCCCCCGAGGGTCCAGGAGAAATATAACTCATCATTATGACAAGGGAAATGACTTTTACCAGACCTTTCTCGATGAGAGTCTCACCTATTCGTGCGCCTATTTCCATGTTCCCGAAAATACCCTTGAAGAGGCCCAGGCGCAGAAATATGAACACATATGCCGGAAACTGGACCTGAGAGAAGGTGAGACCCTGGTGGACATCGGATGCGGGTGGGGAGGAATGCTAATTTATGCTGCCTCCCGGTACGGGATAAAGGGCACAGGATGCTCCCTCTCGAAGGAGCAGGTCGAGCTTGCCCGAAAGCGGGTGGAAGAGGCGGGATTAGAGGGGAAAGTAGAGATCCTTCTCAAAGATTACAGGGAAGTGGAAGGCACTTTCGATAAATTTGTTTCCATCGGAATGTTTGAGCACGTGGGGAAGGGGTTTATCCCCCTCTTTACCGAAAAAATGAAGGCCCTGCTTAAACCCGGAGGCGCGGGCCTCCTTCATACGATCGGAAAGGAACAGGCGTCTCCCGGCGACCCTTGGGTCATGAAGTATATCTTTCCCGGAGGCTATATCCCCAACCTCCCCACAATAGTGGAAGTAATGGGGAAAAAGGGGCTTGTCCCCCAGGATATCGAAAACCTGCGCCTTCATTACGCATTGACCCTCGATAAGTGGGCAGAAAGATTTGAACGGAAAGCGGATCAGATTAAAGAAATGTTCGACGAAAAATTCGTCCGCATGTGGCGGCTATACCTCAACGGCTGCGCAGCAGCCTTCCGTGCAGGAGAGCTAAGGCTCTATCAGATCCTTTTTACCAACGGACTGAATAACAACTACCCCCTAACCCGCTCCCACGTCTACCGCAGTTAAAGGGGCTCACGTCGCCCCCTCCACGGGCAAAGCCCGCGGAGCCATCCCCTCGCGCTCGCCGTGCGAGCTACATCACGCCGGCCGGGCGTGAGGAACACCGCTTGCAGCTTTCCGCTTCACTGTTTTCGGGACGAGCGAACTTCCGCGGGCTGGATTCTTCCGCAGCTACGTCGTTGCCTGCGTCGTCACTCTCCTCGACGGCAATTAATGGGGCTCACGTCGCCCCCTCCACGGGCAAAGCCCGCGAAGCCACCCCCTCGCGCTCGCCGTGCGAGCTACATCACGTCGGCCCGGCTTGAGGTGTGTGCCTCGAAATGTTCCGCTTCTGGGTCTTCAGGGTGAGCGAACTTTGGAGTACGCCGCTTAAAGCGCCTACTGTTGGCTTCGTCGGCTCCTCCTTGTCGCCTTGATATGAGAAAGAATATGACCCGGCGCCGCTAACATGGCACTAACTACTAACGGCCTTTCTTTCTATCGCTGACTTATTGCCTCTTTTGGCAGTTACTATATACTAACGACTAGAGACTAGAGACTAGCGACTAGAGACTAGAGACTAGAGACTAGAGACTAGCGACTAGCGACTAGAGACTAGAGACTAGAGACTAGCGACTAGCGACTGCCCTTATTCACTTGGTATCACCAATGCCAATATATTTCTCGACTGCTTGGCGTCTCTCCTGTACTCTATGTTTCTCACTGCTTTTTTTATGGCTTTCAGTGAGGGGGGAGGACCGTCTTCCACGAAGTCGGCGCTTTCGGGGAAGGGGCTGCCGGCGAGGAGCATGTTGAACCGTTTGCCTGTATCGATAATGTTCACGAGGAGCGCAGGGGCGTCGACGAACTCGCACGTGATCGTGATCTCGCCTTCCCCGTCGGCGCAGGAGAAGCGGAGGATATTCTCGATCACCTCGATCGTGCCTTGCCTCAGGGCCTCTATCTTCGTGTCGTTGAACCCGCCTTCCCATGCCTGGTGGGCGAGGAATTCAACCAGTTCCTGTATCGATTCCCTTTTTGCGGGCAGGGTAATATCGTCGGGTGCTGCTGAGCCGTCGCGTCTTTTCATCAACATCTTTTCACTCCTTTTCATGTATCTTATTGTGCACGAAGAGTATTTTACACGTAGCTGCGTCCAATAGCAAGGCTTCGGCTGCGAATGGCCGAAACAACGGATTCTTCTTGATATCCGCACCTGTCGTGCCTACTATTGTAACAGGTATTTGTTATGAGAAAAGCAGGACCATAGAGTGTGGCGCAAGGGAGGCGCCCGGAGCGGACCTTTGGAACAATGACGGGGCTCGTTCGAAGAGATGATATCCATGGACGATATACTTCAAAAATTTGATCTGTCAGGGGAGCAATCGGGAGCAGGGTCGGGCTCGGCGCTGCTTTGCGGCGGCGAGATGCACGAATCGGTTTCGCCCATTGACGGACGCGTTATCGGGAGGGTCCGGTGCGCCAATGAGGATGACTACGAGCACGTCATGCTCCGCGCGCGCCACGCCTTTGAACAATGGCGGATTGTCCCGGCGCCGAAGCGGGGGGAGTTGGTGAGGAAGCTGGGATACGCCTTCCGCGAACATAAGAAGGAGCTCGCCGCCCTCATCAGCCTCGAAATGGGGAAGGTCCTTGCCGAGGCGGAAGGGGAGGTGCAGGAAGTGATAGACATGGCCGATCTGGCGGCGGGCCAATCGAGAATGCTTTACGGCCTTGCCATGCATAGCGAGCGGCCGGGGCACCGGATGTTCGAGCAGTGGCATCCGCTGGGGCCGGTGGGAGTGGTCACGGCCTTTAATTTTCCCGTGGCCGTATGGGCGTGGAATGCGATGCTTTCTCTAATTGCGGGCGATACGGTGGTCTGGAAACCATCGTCCAAGGTCCCTCTTACCGCCATTGCCGTCATGAAGATCGCCTGGGGTGTCCTTAGCGAAAACGGGCTTCCCGAAGGGGTGCTGAACCTCCTGATCGGACCGGGTGGAACTATCGGAGAGGCCCTTGTCTGCGATAGCCGCATCCCCCTCCTCTCCTTCACCGGGAGTGTGGAGACGGGGCGCCGCGCGGCTTCCGAGGTAGCGGCCCGGCTGGGCCGGACCATCCTGGAATTGGGAGGGAACAACGGCGCGATCGTAACCCCCGGCGCCGATCTCGATCTGGCGGTAAAGGCCGTCCTCTTCAGCGCCGTAGGCACTTCCGGCCAGCGTTGCACTACCATGCGCCGGATCATCGTCCATCAGACCGTCTATAATGCCTTTGTAAAGTCCCTCATCAGTGCGTACAAGCAGGTGAGTATCGGAAACCCCCTCGATGCGGGTACCCTGATGGGCCCCCTCGTGGACCGGGAGGCGGCCGATACCATGCAGGCGGCCCTTCTCACGATAGAGAAACAAGGCGGCCGCATACTTTATGGAGGAGATATGCTTTTGGGGGAGGGATATGAGTCGGGCGCCTACGTGACGCCCTGTCTGGCGGAAGTACCGGCTGACGTACCTATCGTCAGGGAAGAGACCTTTGCCCCCATCCTCTATGTCATGCGGTACACAAGCCTGGAGGAAGCGATCCGGTGTCATAATGAAGTGCCCCAGGGGCTCTCGTCCGCAATTTTTACCCACGATCTCAAGGAGGCCGAGCTGTTCCTCAGCCAGAAAGGCTCCGACTGCGGCATCGCCTGCGTCAATATGGGCACCTCAGGGGCTGAGATCGGCGGGGCTTTCGGCGGTGAAAAGGATACGGGAGGCGGAAGGGAAGCGGGCTCCGATGCGTGGAAGGCCTACATGCGCCGCCAGACCTGCACCATCAACTGGTCCGGTGAGCTGGCCCTGGCCCAGGGGGTCCGGTTCGGGGCAACCTGAATTCAGCGGCCGGAACCGGTGCGGGGGAAGAGATTTTCTATTGCCGCCCGGGCGGACTCCTTGCGTAATTGCAGAATTTCGTTGTATTGATCGATGAGGGTGCGGCAGCGCCCGATATCAGCCGCAACGGCAGGTCCGTCTCCTGCCCTGTCCGACCGGACCGCCGACTTCAGTCCCTCGTCGCGTGCCTTCCGGAGCGCAACAACTTCACTTCTCCCATGGATCTCCCTCGAGAGGATAAGGAATGATTCGACGGCAATTTTGTTGAGCTCTCCTATTGTCATTCCTTCGAAGGACGCGGCGCCGGCGATGCCCATATGGGCGAGAATAACAAGGGCGGTCCCGGTGAGGCAGAGGAACTGTTTACATGCGGGGAGGCCTGCTTCATCGCCCGCATCGTGAACCATGCACTTTTTTTGGCTCAGGAACATGCAGGGCCTGGCGCTCTCGTTGATCCACATGAGGGTCCGGTAGTCCGGCCCCGGGGGAAGGTCCCGGAGCAGAGCCCTCTCTATAAAAGAATCGGAACGGCCGGGGAAGAAGACCGAATGCCCTTCACCCTCTTTTATAAAAAAGGGTGGGGGAACGAGCTCCCTCACGTGGGCCTCGCCGTAAAAAGGAAGCCGGTCGACGAACTGATCGAAGGATAAGGAGTTTTCCCGGAGATATTCCTTTATGGCACGAAGCTTCCATGCGCCGATCACCACGCCGTGGCGCACCATGGGGCCCGTGAAATGGCAGCAATAGGCGGGGCAGCCTGCGACGGGGCACGATGAGCGGGTGAGGGCCTCATGGTCCGACCTGAGGGACCGGGCGACCTGATCCGCCAATAGCCGTAGCTCCCGGTTCTTTATGGGGGCCTCGGAAAGGCGTTCAACCATTTCCGTGTCGTCGAACGTGTTCCGTACGGTCAGGATAGCTGCCCTTAGCTCCTCTATGCGGCCATAATTACCATCCAGGCTTATGGCCTTGCCGAGATCGGAAGAGGCGCCTTCCGGGTCTCCCGCGGCACGTCTCAGGAGGCTCCTTTCGTAATAATAATCTGCAACCTCCGGCGCGAGAACGATGGCGCGACTAATCTCGTCGAGGGCGTCGTCGATCTGCCCTCTGCCGGCGAGGGCCATACTCAGGTCATAACGGGCGTAAGGAGTATCCTCGTAAAGGAGCGCCCGGCGCAGGGCCTCCTCGGCCTCCTGAAACCGCCCTTCTTCACAAAGTACCGCGCCCAGGCTGTGGAAATATTTTTCTTCGAGACCCCACGGGTCCCGGCCCCCTTCGTGGGTAACGATCGATTTCTCCTGTTCATGTTCTTTCGCGGGTCGGCCCGGGGTAAGCTTCATAACTGCAACAGTCTACCTTTTTCGTGGTCCGGAGTAAATGAGGGAGGAGATGACTTTTTCTTTGACCGGGACCGGAGATGATGGTAATTTTTTGGTGTCTGCCATAATGCCGGAAAAGGGGAGGTCAGAACGATGCGGAATCTGTTGATCGCGGTTGCAGTGCTCGTGGTATGGACCGGAAGTGTATCTGCCGAATGGAAAGAAGGGCTCTGGGAGATCACCTCAAAGGTGGATATGCCGGGGATGCCCAAGGATATCCCGGCCACGACCATGCAGCAGTGCATTACGAAGAAGGATATGACCCCCATGCCCACCAACAGATCGGGTGGCACGGAATGTACGAGGAAAGAGCAGAAGCTCGCGGGAGACACGGTCACCTATCTCATGGAATGCAAGAGCAAGGACGGGGGGACTATGGAGAGTGGGGGCAAGATGACCTTCAAGGGCAACAGCTTCGAAGGCACAAGCGTGACCACCATGACCCGTAAAGGCCAGCCGCCGATGAAGATGAATGGAAAGATGTCGGGGAAATACCTGGGGCCTTGCGCGAAGTGATGGAATCCTGACGCCGCGCCATTCACCTTTTTCAGGGTCCCTACCGGTCAATCCGGGGCTCAGGGGGCCTTAATGCGGCGGCTTCGGCTTTGCAGTCGCGGGAAGGCTTCAATCCCTTTGCCCGCGCGGCCGAGATCTCTTCACGGGCGGCGGCGAGCTCCTTCAGGAAATCAGGGTCTCCATGGAGCCTCGCCGTCACGGCCGCGCCCAGGATAAAACCCGCATTCACGTCGCTTTGCCAATGGACGCCGCATATCATGCGGCTTTCACCGAAGGCGATACCCCGCTCGAAGATCCTCTCCGCCCGGTCGGGAACGATCTCGGCAAGGATGAGGGCCCACATCCACCCCGCCGCCGCATGACTCGATGGATAAGAGCCATTCCTTCTGAGATAGATCTGGTCGGCGGGGGCGCACGTGGAATCCCCGTAAAATATGAAGGGGCGGGTTCGCGGGTATTGGTCTTTGGCGCGCGAGACAGTGCGGCTCGCATCGATCCGTGCCCTCGCCATGAGGTTGAAGAGCCGGGGAGTTGCCTCGGCCGTGATGGGCGCGTCTATGGCGCAGGAAAAGGCATGCGGAGCCCCGGCGGTCCTGAGGTCCCCATCCGTCCTCGCGAGATCCCAGCGCGGCGTGCCCCGAAGCTTCCGTGTCGCCCGATATGCCTCCTCATCGGCCGCAAAAGCGGCTGACGTCCCGGCCGGTGGGGCCCGATTCAGCGCGGCACTGTCGGGCACATCGCGGACCGGAAGAAAACCGGTGAGCTCTTTCTCGTGATTTGCCGTAGGGGAAATGTCCCCGGCCGCGCATCCTGTGGTACACAGGAGCAAGCCCAGTAAGAGCGCGATCAGCCGCAGCCCGGTCCCGGGGGCCGATCTTTGCCGGTTGGGGAAAGAGAAAAGTGTCTGCCCGCGGGGCATGGGAATACCTTTCATATCACTCTCGCCTATAGTTAAAGATAATTATTGCGCGGAATATTTCAGCCCGTCACCGGAAGGCGCCGGCATATGGCTATCCGAATTCGGAGATTTGCCACTCTTCGTAATGCCTGCTGGAAAGCTCTGCGATGAACCTCGAGGGCTTCGTGATGATGTGGCCTACCTGACGGTCAAAGACAATGAGGGGATAACAGAGGTACAGCTCGTCCATGGCGCGGGTCGCGGCTACATAGAAGAGCCTCCGCTCCTCCTCGATACTCCCTTCCTCCACCGCCTTCGGGTTTGGAAACCTTCCTTCGGCGCACCAGATGATGAATACGGCCTTCCACTCGAGCCCTTTCGCCTGATGGACCGTGCTCAGGATCACCCGCTCGTCTTCCTTTTCCCCCGCGTTTTCGATCTCCTCGCCCGTAATGCCGCCCATAAGGGAAAGCTCGGCGAGAAAGGTCTCGAGGGAGTGATACTGGGATGAGAAGTTCATGAGCTGGCCGATATCCTCGAGCCGCGCCTCATGGTTGGGGTAGTTGTATTTCACATACTCCCCGTATCCGTTCTCGAGGATGGCGGAGATCATGTCCGCCGGGGCCTCCCGCTCGTGGAGGCGGGAGAGCTCGCGGAAGAGCTTCGCCCACGTGGCCACGCTTTCTTTCTGCACGCTCTTGAACACTTCTCCCAGTTTCCCCGTGGTGAGAAGCTCTACGGGGTTTTGAGAGGACCTCACATAGGCATAGATCCTTTCCGCGGTCCTCTTCCCGATCTTCGGGAAGAGCTGGAGCATTCTTTTCCAGGAGACTTCATCGTCCGGGTTGACCACGACCCTGAGAAAGGAGACCACATCCTTGATATGGGCCTGCTCGAAAAATCGCAATCCGCTCCGTATCTCAAAAGGGATATCCCTCCGGGTAAGCTCCATCTGAAGCTCCATGCAGTGGTAATGGGCGCGGTAGAGGACGGCGATCTCCCTCAATGGCACCCCCTCGTCCCGAAGCTCGAGTATCCTCTGGGCCACGAACTCTGCCTGCTGTATCACGTCCCGGGAGGGGGCAACCGCCGGTATGATGCCGCTCTCTTTTACGCTTCGAAGCTCCTTTGCGAACTGCTTCATGTTTTTTGAAATGGAATTATTCGCAAGACCGAGGATCTCCGGGGTGCTCCTGTAATTCGTTTCGAGCTTGAATACCCGCGCCTCCGGGTATTTTTTCGGGAATTCGAGGATGTTCTGGAAATCGGCCCCCCGAAAGGAGTAGATACTCTGGGCGTCGTCCCCCACTACCATGACCTGCCTGTTGATGAGGCCCATGAAATCGATAATCTCCGCCTGGATCCTGTTCGTATCCTGGTACTCATCGACCAGGATATGGGAGAAGGCCATGGCATAGAACTTTCTCAGGTCCTCATGGTCCGCGAGGAGCTTATGCCAGAAGGAGAGGAGGTCGTCGAAGTCCATGGCATTCGCCGCCCGTTTCTTCTCCTCATACTTACGGCGGAGCATGACGATCTCTTCCGTGAGGTCGGCGAAGTAGGGGAACCTCTCATCTATGGCTGTTTCCACGTCAGCCATCGTATTTACCGAATAACTTATGATATCCTTTATCACGCTGCCCTTAGGGAACCTTCGGGCTTTACGATCGATATTCGACTCCTTTACCGCCGCCTCGATCAAGTCCTTGGCGTCTTCATTGTCGAGGATGGAGAAATTCCGCCTGAAGCCCACGAGCTCCGCATGTTTCCGGAGGAGGAGGTTACCGATATGGTGGAAGGTGCCGCCCCAGATGGAACGCGTGTCGATCTTCATGAGGTGCTCGACCCGGTGGAGCATCTCTCGGGCCGCCTTATTCGTAAAGGTGAGAAGAAGGATACTCGAAGGAGAGACACCTTGTTCGAGGAGGCGTGCCACCCTATAGGTGACCACTCGTGTCTTGCCGCTGCCCGCCCCCGCGATGACGAGCACGGGACCCGGTTCAGCCAGGACTACCTGGAGCTGCTCTTCGTTTAGTTCCTGCTCGTAGGGGATATGAAAGGAGCCCTTCGTCACGTCCTTGTGGAGGGTATATTTTTTCATACAGTTTTAAAGTATGCGCCACTATGCACCGCAAGTCAAGGAGCGCGCAAAAGCCTATCATGATTGGCGCGCCGCGATGGTGAGGCGCCTTTCGAGCCGGCCGGAAGGAGGTCTGAAGCAGGTGCTTCGATGGTATGCCGGGTTGGCTGCATTTTGTTCCCTGATGCCTCGAGGGCACATGAAGGCACAGGGTAATATCAGATGAAGCCATGGAGGGATATCAGGGGAAGGCATGGGGATAAAATGACAGTGAAGGCGGAGAGCTTTCCACCCCCTTCATTTCGGGGGCTTCTCCTCATGGATTTGATGGTCCACTGAATGCCTTTCCGAGGAAAGGGGCAGCGACTCCAAGGGCGGACGCCCCGACAGGCATCTGTCCCCGCTGTCTATTTTTGACAGTCGGGGCAGAGTCCTGTCTGTTTGTAAGCTACCCAACCTTCAGTAGTAAACATCCCGGGAGAGACGCAATGGTTACAGCCTGTGCATTGAAAACGCATAAAGGCTTTTGCGGCCATAGCGCGTCTGGTATTGTCTCCTCCGGATTTGTCGACCTTTGACGGTCTCATTACTTTGCGTTGCTGCATGGCGCCTCCTGTCACCCATTTGGTGAAAATGTTCAGGTTGACCTTTGGGCTCCGATGCCCTCAACCTCTTTGTCTTGTCCGGGCCGGGACAAATCGTCCGCAAACCTGCACATAAGCATTTTCGGGTTATACTCGATTCTCATGTGCGGTAAGAGCTTCGAAAAGCCCGGCCCGACAGCTACGAGCGGGCTTTACCCTCTTTCGACGTTCGCCGCGGCAGGACCCTTGGGGCCGGCCACGACCTCGAAACTTACCCTGTCGCCTTCGCTCAGCGATTTATAACCGCTGGTTCTGATCGCAGAGTAATGCACAAACACGTCATTGCCTTCGTCCTGGGCGATAAAACCGAACCCCTTTGCGTCATTGAACCATTTCACCGTTCCATTGGCCATAGTTATACCTCTTTCATTTTAGTATTATAAAGCCCTTATAAACCTAAAACTAAGATGTGATGAAATTGAAGTCAAGAGCCCCGGGCATAATAAAATTGCCCCTGTGCCTCATTTTACGCACCCGGATCGGTAACCGGTGGTGACCCGGTCCCCGCATCGGAATATGGGAGTTGCCGGATTCAGAGGAATGATTACCATTTAGATAACGACCGGAGGAGATATGGATTACATCCTCGAGAACCTGGCAATCGGCAATTTCGACGAGGCGACGGCCCCTGCCGTTGATATCGACGCCCTGCTCTGTGTGGCCGGAGAAAAAGAGCTCTCCTTCGTGCGGCGCCTCTACTGCAAAGTCCCCCTGGAGGATATGCAGCCGATCCCCGCGCCGCAACTAATTCAGGCAGTCCGTTTCATCCGGGAGTATATAGCGGATCACAGGATCATGGTCTTCTGCAACGCGGGAGTAGGGCGGGCGCCGTCCGTCGTGGTCGCCTATCTTTGTTGCATTGAAAACTACGGATTCGGAGAGGCCGTCGAATTCGCCGCATCCAGAAAGCCGTACATGTCGATCCTTCCCGATCTCATTCTCAGTATTGATAAGGCAAAAGGGCTTTTGGCCCGCCCAAGGGCGAAATCCGCGTGAGGTCCCCATGGTGACCGAACAATTCAGCGGCCGTAACACGATAATGTGCGTAGGCGGAATCGATACGGGCAAGAGCACTTTCGTGAAAGAGGCAATCGGGGAACTGATCGCCGCAGGTAAACCCTACATCCATATCGATCTCGACATGGGCCAGTCCACTATCGGCCCACCGTCCACTATCGGCCCACCGTCCACTATCGGGCTCAGGACTTCGGAAGGCGTGCAATACCTCTATTTCGTGGGAAATATCTCACCTTTCGGGGTGGTGAGGGAGCTCGAGGGCGGTCTTACCCGGTTCCGCAGGATCATGGACGGGCTCCCCGGCCGGCAGACTCTCGTCGATACCACGGGCCTGGTGGAAGGCCCTTTCGGTTGGGCTCTGAAGAGGATGAAGATCGCAATTCTGGGAGTCGATTTTGTTGTCTTTTTCGACAAGGAGGGAGATACGCGACAGTTACGGGACCATATCGCGGAGATGGAAATCGCGAACCTCGTCCTGTGCCCGTCGCAGTTCGTCCGGGCAAGGAGCGCGGGTGAGCGGGCCTGCTACCGGAAGTCCCTCTTCGATGAACATTTCAAGGATGCCCCGGAGATCAGGCTCTCCACCGCGAACCGGCGCGTCGTCAGGGGGCCATGGCCGGTGGGAGAGGGCCAGTTGACGGGCCTTATCGGCTCCGACGGCTTTCTTGTCTCTCTCGCCCTGTTCAGTGACGAAGACCCTGAGGGCATCATTGTTCGCGGCGTTGTTGCGTCCCCCGGGGAGATCAGGGTCATACGCTTCGGCAGATATAACCCCTTTCGCCCCACGACGCTCACCACTGAAGCCATAGAGTAAAAAACAACTGCCTGGGATTTCAGTCAATAAAATATATTATTGTCTTCTTTTAAGTATTATTATAGACAAATATATCATTTATGCTACTATTGTTACTATAGGGCATGAGAGAATAAATCCGATCAGTATACGGGGGTGCTTATGATAGGCATACTTACTTACCGGATTATGTGGATTGGAATTTTCATCTGTCTTCTTTCGATCAATATTCACTCGGCCTGGGGGTTTGCGGAGGAGCCCCTCTACTTCAGGGATCCATTCACGGGCGTGGCAGGAATTGAACAGGTCAGCTCCGTTCACACCGAGCTGGCCCGTGCGCTGGCCCTGGCAGCCGGTTTCAATGATGCGGACGCGGCTATTATGTCGATCTACAATCAGCTTACCGATTCGATGCGGTTCAGCTCAACGAACGGCATGGTGTACTATACCAACTGCTCTGGCGTCTATCCCCCTATCCCAAATCCCGACGATCCTGCAATATGCCCGTCCGGGAAAGGAGAAGGGGCCCTCATCTTTCCGTTATACCCCAGCCAGACCACCTACGGACAGCCCTGTGTCCTGGCCCGTCCGGGCTTCTTCGGGCCTTTTTTTCATTTCCCGCGTACCGACAACGGCGAGTTGGAGAATGCCCGAAAGTGGGCGTGGGGAGAAACCAGGGTTCTGAAGGGTTACGCCGCGTTCTCGTGGGGCACCAAGGGCGCCGAGGCTATCGAGGGAGTCTGCCACTATCAAATGCCCATGAACATCGAAACAGGCCTGGAGCCCGGCTCGCTCGAGGCCTTCGGTACCTACCTGCACATGCTCGCCGATTCGATTCACCACCGCCTTTGCATTGCCGACATCCTCGCATTGTCGGCGACCGTGCCGGGACTCTTCGGCTGGCCCACTCTCGATCCGAACCGGGAGCCGAAGTCCTGTTATTACGATTGGAACAATCCCTCAAATTATGACGAGAATGGGGTGGAATTCGGCTCCGGGAACGGCACGGACCGCAGCGACGACGCGAGCATCGCCGTCTACGAAGAGCTGGTGAGGCGCAGCATGGCGAGAGAGGGTAAATACTGTCCCATAGACTGGAATGCCCCTTTGATTGCCATGGTCGGAAGCCCCACGCTCAGGGAGGCATGTTTCAACTTTATCCACAACTGGGCGTATGAGAAGGAGACGGGGAACAAGGGCGAGTATGCGTCCCTGCGCCGTGATTACGCCCATCAGATGATGGATGCCATTCGGGCGCAGCGTACCCTCACGCACCGCCCCACCCTGGCCGGCATCGCACCTGCCAGAAGTCAGGCGACGGGTCTGGGTACGAATGTAACAGTGACGGTGAAGGGCAGAAATATGGCTCCCGATGCGATTGTGCGCTGGAACGGAGAGGCGTTGGATGCCACGTACGTGAATCCAAGGAAGATGACAGTCATCGTCCCTGCCGCCAAAATAGGCTCCGAAGGGAGCGCGGTCATTACAGTCTATAACCCTCAGGGCTGCGGCGAATCGGCAGGCAAGACTTTCGTCTATTCCTACCCGTCACCGGCGCTGAGCAGGCTCAACCCGGGTACTGCCGCCAGCGGCGGGCCCGCCTTTACCCTGAACCTCACGGGCAGGAACTTTATCCCCCTTTCGAAAGTCCGGTGGACCATGGGGCGCGTCGTGACGGAACTTCCGGTGACTTATGTTTCCCCCATTCAGCTCCAGGTCCAGGTAACGGAAACCATGGTGACCGGGAAAGGGGCGGCGAGGGTACAGGTCGAAACGGCGGGCGACAGAATACTTAAATCGGCCAGGCTTACATTCAGGATCAATTAATCCTGAACCGGGATCACCCATGTAAGACAGATCGGTGATCCCGGTTTTCAGTTGGTTTCCATTAATCCAAAGGAACGTTGCTAATCACGCCGGGCGGGAAGTCCTGCCCGTAAGGCTGGACGTATTGCTGACCGATCGCCTCCGTCATAAGCCTTTTGAAAGTCGGCCACGGTACATCGAGGTTCGTGGTCGAGGTGCTGCCCCCCGGAACGGTGAGCTGCATTGTGGCAGGAGGCACCTCACTAGTCAGGGGCGTCAAATTACGCAGCTGGTCGAAGGTCTGGGCGGTGTAATGGACCCGGACAAAGTATTGTTTTGTTCTATTGGACTGGCGCAGCTCGAAGACAAGCGCTCCGGCGGGAGCGCAGAAATCGGGCTGATAGCTCTGCAAAGACCAGTGGAGACCTAGAAGGCCCGCCAGCCCCGCGACATAGTAATCGGAGCTGGTAACCACGACAATCCGTGACTTACGGTCCCCGAAAGCCCCTCGCAGGTTCGTGTTCGAATGGGCCTGCATCATGGAGCGAAGCACGTGGGAGGCGGCATTGGAGCTTTGCGCCTGGTTGATATAGGGCGAGCGCATTGCGATATTGATCTTCAGTATTTCCAGCCGGGTCTCCTGGGAAAGGGTATCGGGCGTAAATTTGCCCCAGCCCACATCCCCGGGCGCGAAGTTGTCGGTATATTGCATGACGAAGGGGTCGGTGGCCTCGGTTGTGGTACTCAGCCCACCCATGTTAATCGCGAGGCCCGCGTTCGTGACAGGTGAATAGGCCGTGAGAGTAAAGGGGTGGGTGGTCTGAGAGGTCGGGTCGACCGAGCCTGCCGGGGCAAGCACGTTACGAACGAGGGCAAGCTCGGCGCTGTATGCGGATGCCAGAGCCGCGGCGGTGCCGTACTTTCCCTGAACCACCATCAACGCACGATCGCTGTCGATAGTCACGAAGCCCGCCGCAACGGGATCGAATACCGGATCGGTCACGGCAGGCGTGTTGGTATTGGGATCGGCGATCCTGTAGGAGTGGACCGGTATGGTGACACCGGGGATCAGCCCCTCGCCTATCTTGGAAGCCGTAATGTTGGAGCGCTGGATCGAATTGGCGCGGAAATAGGAGCGGGAGAGGTCCGTGGAGGCGCTGCCCGTGAGAAGCCCTTCGCTGAGCAGATATTCACGGAAGTAGGAGCCGAGCAGGCGTGCCGCCTCCTGCCCGCGGGGAGTCAGGTAGCCCACAGGGACCCCGGTGAAAGGCGGGTAGGTATTCGTCGAAAAAGTGGCCAGTGTGTCCGCGGGAATTGCGGATGACCGTATGCTATGACGGCCGAAGATGATGATCTGTTTAAGAGTGGTGCCGTCGCTTACATCCGTGATCGTCTGTGCCAGGACCGGGCCTGCGATGATGAGCGCAAGCAGGAGACCTATGAGCATAAATTTACCTCTAAATAATTTCACCCGTACCTCCGGAGTCGATAATTTAAAAACCATGCATTGGGATTATCGCTCACGGGGCATGAAACATAAGTCGATCACGGACCAATGTTCCCGCCTCTTTGCCCCGATTTAAGTTCCCATTTGCCGAAAAAGAGGGTATAATATGACGTTTTTCTAGGTCTAAATTAAAATTCATAAAATTAGGAGGGTGGCCCATGAGAATTGTGTTATTAGGGGCTCCGGGTGCCGGTAAGGGTACGGTGGCAAAGCAGTTGACCGAATTTGACGGATCAGTGCAGATCTCCACGGGTGACATCCTGCGCAACGCAGTCAAGGCGAAAAGCGCGCTTGGACTCGAGGCACAGGGGTACATGGAGAGGGGCGAGCTTGTGCCCGATAAGCTGATCATGGATATTATGGAAGCGAGGCTCCAGGAGCCCGACTGCGCGAAAGGCTTCATCCTCGACGGCTTCCCGCGAACCATTCCCCAGGCCCAGGACCTGAAGGCACTCCTCGCCAAGTTGGGGATCAAGCTCGACGCGGTGATAAACCTCGATGTGCCCAGGGACGTGATCCTCGACCGGCTCACCACCCGCCGGACCTGCTCGAACCCTGACTGCCAGGAGATCTACAATATAAAGAGCAAGCCCCCAACACCCGAAGGCAAATGCCTCAAATGCGGCTCCCCCGCGGTACAGCGCGCGGACGAGACCGTGGAAGCCATTACCCAGCGACTGGAGACTTACAACGAGAAAACCGCTCCTCTCGCCGCCTTCTACGAGAAGGAAGGTCTTCTGAAGACCATAGCCTCCTTGAGCAGTGAAGAGATCGTAGCCCAGGTGAAAGCTGCGTTAAAGAAGTAGATCCTTTATATATCCGGGGCGTGTCGCGGCAGGCCCCGGATTTTTGTCTTGCCCTCCATCCGTACTCTATATTATTGCCATCGGCGCCCAAGGGGGGGCGGGTTCTGCCATCCTTTCGGCAGGAATTCACAGGAAGACACCAGACGCAGAAGGAAGAGACCCATATGAAATTCGGTTTTTCCACTTACTTTTTCATTAAAAAAAATCCTCTTGAAGTAATCGCGGAGGCCATGGACCACGGTGTACGGGTTTTCGAGATCTCCATGGAGATCCCCCACGTCCTCTCCATGGGAAATGGGGCGGTGAAAGAGTTGGGGCGCCTCGGCAGGGACGGGGTTGAATTCTCCATGCACGCACCCTTTTTTGAAATCAACCTCGGCAGTTTTTTTGAAGATATACGGGCCTTATCCAAAGAGAAGGTGATGAGGGCCCTCGATGTGGCCGCCAGGATCGGCGCAAACCCCGTCGTCGTCCACCCGGGATATACATTTCTTACAGGGAAGGCCCCTGCCATCGAAGAGAAGACGCGAACCAATTTTCTCGAAGATCTGACGGAAATCGCCGCCTATGCCGACAAGAGGGGGGTGAAGATCGCCCTGGAAAACGTGCACATGCCTTATTTCCTCTTCTACGAGCTGCGTGATTTCGTCGCCCTCCGGGAGGCAGTCCCCGACCTCGGCGTCGCCCTGGATATCGGGCATGCCTTTATCACAAAAACCACTCAGGGAACTTCCGGGCGGGAAGAAGCGATTCTCGACGATATCGGCAGGATAGGCATCGAGCACCTGAGACACGTCCACTTCCACGGCAACAGGGGCACGAAAGACGATCACATGCTCATGGAAACCGATGCGGACCTGGGGAAGATCGTGAAAGGCCTCGCCGATTCAGGCTATGGCGGCAAGATAATCGTGGAAAGCTACGATATGGAAAAATACGGAATTTCTCCGGTGGTAGAGAAGCTGAAGGGCCTGGGCGCCCGGTTCTGATGCCTTCATAAAACACCAGTACAAATATATGCCTTCAGGATGGTTGCAGAAGGGATTTAAACGCGGTATAATTGTATACCAAATGACCGGGGGGCCGGAAGATTCGGCGTTGCCGAACCGCGCGATTCTGTAGAGCAAACCCGGAGTTAGGCCTGTCATATTCCCTTGACAAATTCATTGAGAAAAGGCTATTAGTACAATATATCACACAATTTTTGAAATAGGGGGTCTGGATGATAAGAGAAGCGGTGTTAACTGATTTGCAGAAGATTGTCGGCAAGGAAAATGTCCTTAACACGCCGGAAGGTTTGAAGGCATATTCCTATGACGGCACGACGAGCTGGCAGCACGAGCCTGACGTGGTAGTCTTCCCTAAAACCGCGGGAGAGATATCGGAGATTCTCAAGCTCGCGAACAAGGAAAAGATCCCTGTAACGCCGAGAGGCGGCGGCACCAATGTGAGCGGGGGCTCGGTGCCCATGTTGGGAGGAATCGTCCTTGTTACCACCAAGATGAACAACATCCTGAAAATCGATAAGGAAAATTTATCGGCCACAGTGGAAGCGGGCGTGGTGCTTCAGGATCTGACATTGAAGCTGGCTAAGGACGGTCTTTTCTTTCCGCCCGATCCCCAGAGCTTTCTCGGCGCGACCATGGGCGGCATTATCGCCGAAAACGCGGGCGGGCCTGCATGCGTGAAATACGGCGTCACGAAACAGTATATCCTTGGAATCGAGGCCGTGCTTCCCACGGGCGAGATCGTAAATCTCGGGGGCAGGACCTTGAAGAACGTGGTCGGCTACGACCTTCTCCATATCTTCATCAGCTCCGAAGGGACTCTCGGCGTGGTGACGAAGGCGGAATTGAAGCTCCGTCCCCTTCCTCCCGCGAAAAAGACGATCATGGCCGTCTATGCGGATGTGGCCGTAGCAGGTGAGAGCGTCTACCGGGTCCTCGAAAACGGCGTAATTCCCGATAAAATAGAGCTTCTCGACAACTGGGTCATCAACAGGATCGAGGAGATGGCGCCTATGGGCCTTCCCAAGGATGCCGACGCGGTGCTCCTCTTCGAGTGCGACGGCATTCCGGAGACCGTGGAAAAAGAAACCGAAAAGATCGTCGAGATCGTAAAGAAATACGGTGCATCGGATGTAAGGGTGGCGAAAGACCAGGCGGAGGCGGACAAGTACTGGATGGCGAGAAAGGCCGGCTTTGCGGCGGTCTTCGGAAAAGCCCCCACCGTACTCTCCGAGGACGTGACGGTCCCGAGGGGGAATATCCCCGCCCTTATCAAGAAGATAAAGGAGATCGCAAAGAAGTACAATGTGGAATCCTGCGTATTGGGCCACGCGGGCGACGGCAATCTCCACCCTTCCGTTTTGACGGATATGAAGAACAAAGAGCATTATGAAAGATCCATAAAGGCAATAGACGAGATTATCGAAAGCGCGGTAGAGCTTGGGGGCGTCCTTTCAGGAGAGCACGGCATAGGTCTGGAGAAGCAGAAATTCTTCAACCGTGTGACGAACCCTGTGGTCGTCAATCTCATGAAGGGGGTCAAGAATCTCTTCGACCCGAACAACATAATGAACCCAGGCAAGATTTGGGATTAAGGTATTAAAGGGGGTCGCGCTTGGAAGATCTAAAAGAACTTAAAAAAATTGAAAAATATGCAGACCAGTGCATGAAATGCGGCTTTTGCAGCTTTTTCTGCCCTGTCTATCAGGAAGAAAAGGTGGAAACTGCCGTGGCGAGGGGGAAAAACTATCTCGTGAGGCAGGCCCTCAAGGGGGAGCAGAAGTTTACCCCCGAAATGGGTAACATTATCGGGAAGTGCCTCCTTTGCAAGAGATGTGTGGCCAACTGTCCCGCCAAGACCCAGATCGACCGGGTGGTGGTAGGCGCACGAGCCCAGATGGTCAAGAATAAGGGGCTCGGCTTCATCAAGAACTTTGCCTTCCGTAAGGTGATGTCAAACAGGAAGGCTTTCGGACGTTACGTAAAGATGGCGAAGGCGTTTCAGTGGATGATGCCCACCACGGAGGGTAAGATCCGCCATCTGCCCGATTTCCTCAAGGCCCTGGGCGCGGGCAGGAATATTCCCACCCTCGCAGACAAGTTCCTGAGGGACGTGGTGCAGCGGGTGAACAAGCCGAAGAACGGAAAAGCACCCGTAATGAGGGTCGGCTTCTTCTCGGGATGCGCCATGGACTTCATTTTTCCCGAAATTGCCCTTAAAATGATAGACGTTCTTACGAATCACGGCGTGGAGGTGGTCGTTCCGGAGGAGCAGAACTGCTGCGGCGCCGCCATCTACTTCAGCGGCGATTTCGAAACAGGGAGGATGCTCGCCGAAAAGAATATCGAGGCCTTCAAGGATTTCGATTACGTGGTGACGGGCTGCGGCACGTGCAGCTCAACCCTCAAGGACTACCAGAAGTATCTTCCCGACACGGAAGATCAGCAAAAGAGGTACGAGGCCTTCGAAAAGAAGGTGAAGGACAGCACGGAATTTCTCATCGACGTGCTGAAAATAAACCCGGAGGAATTCAAGCTCAAAAAGGAATTCGTGGGGAAGACCGCGACATGGCACGATCCATGCCACCTCGTACGGTATCAGAACATAAAGGAACAGCCGAGGGCGATCCTCAAGGCCCTGAAAGGGCTCAACTACGTGGAGATGCCGAATGCCGACATGTGCTGCGGGATGGGCGGCTCTTTCAGTGTCTATCACTATGATCTATCAAAGAAGATAGCGCTCAAAAAGATGGACGGCATCAAGACGACGGGCGCCGATATCGTGGTGACCGCCTGCCCGGGATGCATGATCAACCTTATCGACAACGTCCTGCAGAACAAGATGCCCCAGAAGGTACACCACTACCTGGAGCTTATAGAGTAAGCGAAGACTGATATATCCCCGCCCACCCCTTTCGGGCAAAGAAGGGACGGGCGGGGATTCTTCCGAAGCACGCGAAAGAACAGTTCCGAGACAGGCTGCCCGTAAAGGGTGCGCCTGAAGTGTCCTTACGAGGGAGACCTTGCAGACAGAGAGGGAAAACCCGCCCCTCCCCTTTCAGGGGCGGCGCATGAGGAAGGACGGGACCGAATGGACGATCGGGATTTTATCTGGTGCGGCTGTCCTATAAACCACGCTTTTCAGATCAACACACCGCCGCGAGAGGCGGCGCGAAACCACTACATTAAGGAGGGTTTTTATGAAGAACGGGCACTGGTTGACAGCAAAAGACGTACTGAGGGTAAATGGGTTCAAGTATCCGAATAAAATAGGCATAAAAGACCTGTACAAGAGCTATACCTTCAAGCAGTGGGATGAGAGGGCGTGCAGGCTCGCCAATGCCCTCGCCGATATGGGCATGAAGAAAGGCGACCGCTTCGCCGTGCTCGCATATAACTGCGTGGAGTGGATGGAGATATACGGTGCTGCCGCAAAGGGAGGCTTTGTGTGCGTGCCCCTCATGTTCCGTCTCGCCGGCGTGGAGATGGAGTACAACATCAATCACAGTGAATGCAAGGTCTTCATCGTTCAGGGCGGCGTTGACGGCGCCGACGGGAAGGAATTCCCCTGGATACAGATGGTCACGGAGATGAAGAAAAACATCCCCACCGTGAAAGGGTATCTCTCCTTTGCCCTGGGAAAGGAGACCTATGACGGCTTCGTACCTTACGAAGAAGCCCTCGCCAAGGCGAGCGCCACCGAGCCCGCCACCGTCGTCGATGCCGATGACCCGTGGGTAATCATGTATACGGGCGGCACCACTGGTAAACCGAAGGGTGTGGTAAAGAGCCACCTCAACCTCTTCGCCCAGTACTTCATCCAGATCTACGACCACCAGTTCAATTTTGACGACGTAAACCTCCTCGTCATGCCGTGCTGCCATGTCAATTCCCTCTTCTACTCCTTCGTGGCAACCTGGGTCGGCGGGGCGGTCATGGCCTATAACATGGTAAGCTTCAATCCCGAGAACCTGCTCAAGACTTTCTCGGACCACGGGGTAACCTTCACCTCCCTCGTACCCACCCATTACATCATGATGCTTGCCCTGCCCGATGAGGTGAAGCAGAAATATGACCTCTCGAAAGTAAAGAAACTCCTCATCTCTTCCGCCCCGGCACGAAGGGATACGAAGCTCGGCGTCCTCAAGATGTTCCCCAATTCGGAGCTGAATGAGGCATACGGCTCCACGGAAGCAGGAATCGTCACCGTCCTCAAACCGAACGAGCAGCTCACCAAGCTCGGCTCATGCGGCCGGGAAGTTATCGGCACCGACCTCATTCGTCTCTATGACGAGGACGGAAACCTCGTAACCAAGCCCAATGAGGTGGGCGAGCTCTATTCGAGAAGCCCCATGCTTTTCGAAGAATACTGGAAAGACCCGGAGAAGACCGCGGCAGCCATGAAGGGCGAATACTTCAGCGCCGGCGATATGGCCTATCGCGATGAGGACGGGTACATCATTCTCGTCGACAGGAAGGCAAACATGATCATATCGGGCGGAGAGAATATCTTCCCCTCCGAGGTAGAGAACTGCCTGGGCGGCAACCCCAAGGTAAAGGACGTGGCCGTCATCGGCGTGCCCCACGAGAAATGGGGCGAGCAGGTTACGGCGGTAGTCGTGCTCCATGAAGGCCAGGAGGCGACGGCAGACGAGATCACCGGCTTCTGCAAGGGTAAGATCGCAGGCTTCAAGGTACCGAAGAACATCGTCTTCATCAAGGACGAGGAGATGCCGAGAAGCGGCGCGGGAAAGATACTTCACAGGATGCTGAGAGAGAAGTACGGCAAGTGGGCCGACCACCAGTAAGAAGAAACCTTCAAACAGGAAACAGAAAGGGCTGCCCCATGGGGCAGCCCTTTTCATAACGGCATTTTGTAATTTATGCTTTGGTTATCTCGAATGACATCTGGCCGTCATCATACTTCAGGGTCCTGATGCCTACGTCCATTCCCACCGCAATCTGATCGATGGGGATCTCCTTCGCGAGCCTGGCGAAGAGTTTTATGGTGCCGAAGTCGACTACTCCCATGGTGTAGGGGGGATCGGCTTCGAAACCGAAGGGCGCGTAATAAGCGGTCGTGAAGGTTTCGAGTTTCCCTTTTGCGGGCATATCGAACCAGTCCATTTCAGGGGAGAGACATGACGCGCAGTCGGCTCTCGGGGGGAAGTATTTGACGCCGCACTTCTTGCAGACGCTCCCTTCGATTTTGCCTTCTACGAGGAAGTCGACAAACTTGCCCGTTTTTGTCATTGCCGTAAAGCTTTTTCTTCCGAATTTTTCAAATCCCATGGATCACCTCCCAAAGATTGTGACGCTGCCGTAGAGCCCGACGCCGCCGACGTTGTGAACGAGACCGATATCAGGGTCGCCCGCTACCTGCATGGGCCCTGCCTCACCTCTCAGCTGCAACACGATAGTCCTCATCTGGGAACCACCTGTCGCTCCGATGGGGTGACCCTTGGAAAGAAGACCTCCGTCCACGTTCACGGGGATTTTGCCTTCCTTGTAGGTCGCCTTTGTCCGGATAAGCTCCTTGCCGTCGCCCATCTTGGCGAATCCGAGTCCTTCATATGCCATGATCTCCGCGATGGTGAAGCAGTCATGGACCTCGGCCACCTTTACGTCTTTCGAGGTGATGCCGGCCATCTTATACGCTTCGGCTGCCGCGCCGTATCCTACGCTCAGACCCTGTGCAAAATCAGGACGGGCCGCCATGTTTACGGCTTCCGAAGCCCCGCCGATACCCATGATCCATACGGGTTTCTTGCTGAAGGCTTTTGCCTTTTCCGCATTGGCAAGGATGATGCATGAGCTGCCGTCCGCGTTGGCGCATGCGTCGCCGACCCTGAGAGGCCAGGCAACCGGCCCTGCCATCTTCGCTTCCGGATTGTTGGCGTCGAAATCAGCCGCCTTTATACCCTTACGATAGACCGCTCTCTCATTGATCTGGCCGTAGGTGGCTGATTTCAGCCTTACGTTCATGAGATCGTCATGGGTGAGGCCGTTTTTCGCCATATACGCCCTGGCATAGAGGGCATAATAGGCAGGCATCATGGTGCCGAAAGGCGCTTCCCACTGAATGTCGGCGCCCCTGCCCATTCTTTCCTGTGATTCCGCAGAGGTAATTTCCGACATCTTCTGGAACCCGCAGACCACCACCACGTCATGGAGGCCGGCTTTGATCATGCTGTATCCGACTTTTACGCCCGTACTGCTCGAGGAACAGACCGTCTCGACATAAAAGGTGGGCTGGGGGATGAGTCCCAGATATTCCGCAAGGACGCCCGCAGGCGATCTCTGCTTGTCATACTCCGGTGCGGAGCAAAACACGGAGGCGCCCACATCTTTCTGAGTGATGCCGGCGTCCTGCATTGCTTCTCTGAAAGCTTCGAAAGCCAGTTCCCTGATCGAGCCGGGATAGCCTCTGACGAAGCTACTCTGGCCTACGCCGATAACCGCAACATCTTTTGCCATAACCTCCTCCTTGACCTATTGTTTTTTTGTTTGCTTAGTCCTTTGGTACATAGTTACAAAACGATTATGATCTTTCATGTCTTTGGAGAAGACATGGGTCCCGTCATTCTTTGAGACGAAATAAAGAAAATCGACCCGTGCAGGATTGAGGACCGCGCTGATGGAGCTTTTGTCGGGGTTGCAGATCGGTCCTTTTGGCAGGCCCTTTAAGGTATATGTGTTATAGGGCGTGTGTGCCGTAAGGTCCGATTTCCTGATGGGCCCCTCGGCCACCCCGTCGGCAGTGTAGAGCACGGTAGGATCGCAGTCAAGGGACATGCCTTTGCGCAGCCGGTTGTGAAAGACAGCGGAGATTACGGGCTTCTCATCCCGTTGTTTTGCCTCTCTTTCGATCATGGAGGCGAGGGTCAGGACATCGTGAACGGAGAGGCGTAGCTCGCCCATGCGCCGCTTCACATCATCCCGGGAAAAATACGCGAGGGTCCTCTGGGTGATTTTTTCGACCAGCTTTTCCGCATCGATCTCCCGGCTGTAAAAGTAGGTATCGGGCGCGAGGTAGCCTTCCAATGATTCGGCCTGTATGCCCAGGGCCGTCACGAGGGAACGGTCTTTCAGGATCCTGAGAAAATCTCCCGCTTTCATGATATGGGCTTTCTCTGCGGAATCAGCCACATTGAAGATATTGTTCCCTTCGACGATCCGGAGGGTATAGATGTTCCTCTCTCCGTGTGCCATTTTTCTCAGGATGTGGAACATGCCCATGTCGGGAGTCAATTCGTATTCGCCCGCGATCAGCTTACCTTTATAAAAAATGGAGAGGGCGACGAAGAGGTAGGGTATACGGATGAATCCCTCGTCGGCGAGCTGCTGGGCTATTCCGCTGACGCTCGTTCCGCTTTTCACAATAAACTCGTGAGACCCTTTGTCTTTGCCCTGTGAAATATTCGCCAGGCAAAGGGACTGGGCCAGGAGAAAAACTGCGAGGGCCGCAAGTAGAACGGGTCTATTGGTTTTTCTTCCCATCGAGGTATCCCTGCAATATGATCTGTGCCGCCATCATATCGATAAAAGGTTTTCTTTTCTTTGAGTTAACCTGGTGCATCTCGAATATCCTGTTGGCCTCGTTCGTGCTGAACCGCTCGTCCCACAGGACCACGGGGAGGCCGGTCACCCGCTCTATCTCGGCAGCGAAATCGGCCACAGACTGGCCCCTCTTTCCCATTGCCCCGCTCAGGTCTTTCGGCAATCCGACGACGATCTCTCCCACATCGTGGTCGACCGCAATCTTCTTAAGCGCCTCGAGATCCTTTTTTGCAGTGGTCCTGGTGAGAACTTCCAGCGCTTGCGCCAAAGTGTGCGTGGGGTCCGACAAGGCCAGCCCGATCCTTCTGTCGCCCACGTCAAGAGATAAAACTCGCATTTTGACGTATTATACCAGTTTTTTACCTCGAAATTCAAATAAATATTCGACATGGCCCGATTCGACCCTCTCCTGTTCTTCATGGAGCGCAGGTAGATCGCCCGATGGCGGACTTCGGCGGAGATGGGATAATAGTGCCTATTTTCACAATCTATGGCAAAGTCGGCCTTTGCCGTCGGCTGATTGAAAGGCGGGAGTTTAATGATTACCATAAAGAGAGCAAATAATGCGGCTGTCCATAGGGTGCGTCGAGAGGCGGTCGTCGATGTAAACGCAGCTAAGGAGGAGAAGATGGCAGAGGAAGAAAAAACGAAGGAGATACTCGGGACATCGCACACAATCGCAATGGTGGGGCTTTCGCCTTCGGAAGAGAAGCCGAGCAACGGCGTGGCGAGGTATCTGAAAAAAGCGGGCTTCCGGGTAATCCCCGTCAATCCCGGTTATGAAGAGATCCTGGGGGAGAAATCATACAAGTCCCTCTCCGATATACCGGACAAAATAGATGTGGTCGATATATTCATGAGGGCAGACAGACTCCTTCCCGTGGTGGAAGAGGCAATTAAGATAAAACCGAAAGCGATCTGGCTTCAATTGGGCATTGTAAACGAAGAGGCCAGGGCCCTTGCCGGGAAAGCGGGCATTCCTTTCGTGATGGACAAGTGCATGAAAATAGAGCACTCCCGTCTGACCGCACAATAGATCCGGAAAGCAATAACCTTTAAATTCTTCTGTGCTCGCGGGTGAGCTCCTGACCTCAGTGCGGAAACGGGCTCTTTATGTGATCTCTCCCCGGCATGAGCTTCCCCCTCCTGCCGTGCAGCCGTAACAATGGTCGCCCACCACGATCCTGCGATGGGCGAGCTTCTCCATGTCGAATCCCGAGATATGGTCGGGCGCGCCATGGTTTACGGGGAGTCCTAAAATATGATTGAAATCACAATCATGGAGCGTTCCGTCCCAGGCAACGGAAAGGGTGGTCCTGCACATGAGGTTGTCCAGGGTGGCAGGGTTGAAGGCCCTCACCAGGCCTGCCATATATTCCGCATAATTATCGGTCTTTTTCAGATATTCCCTATACCTGCCGATAGGCATATTGGTAAGACAGAAAAGGTGATCGAAGCGGATGGCATGGCGTTCCCGCAGAATCCTCTTGTACGATGATTCGAGACTCGCCTGGGAAGCCGGCATATAGGCTCCTCCGGGATTGTGGGCCAGGTCGAGCACCAATCCGCTTCCCTCCTGTCCGTATCCCGCGGCATTGAGCCTCTTAAGGACCTCGACGACCCTCGAAAAAACGCCTTCGCCCCTCTGGCGGTCCGTCACATGGGGGTCGAGGTGAGGCAGGGAGACGACGACCTCCACTCCCTTCGATGCATAAAAGGATATAAGGGATCGATAGGGCTCCTCCAGGAGGATCACCCCGTTGGTCCGTACGAGGACCCGACGCCCGAGCGCGATACACTCTTCGATAAGCTCCCTTAAATCGGGGTGCATCTCCGGGCTGCCTCCGGTAATGTCGACCAGGGGAATGGGATGAGATTTGAGTACATCGAGGACCTGCTTCATGGTCCCGGCCGACATAATTTCTTTCCGCTCGGGCCCCGCCCCGATATGGCAGTGGCGGCACGCGAGGTTGCAGCGATAACCCAGGTTGAGCTGCAATACCCCGATGCCCTCCGCCGTCAGGAGTCCCGGAACCTTTTGAGCAAATGCGGGTTCTGCCACGATGCAAACCATATTACATTTCCTTTTTTCTGATGATTTTCCTCATCTGGGTCGTATGGGCCAGCACGATGCCCGCCGTCATGGCGGCGCCCACATGCTGGGCTTCCATCATTTCCTCCCGGGATATACCTAAGGATAGGCACTGATTAGTATATGCGTCAATGCAGTAGGGGCATCTCTGGGTCGTCGCCACCACGAGGGCGATAAGGGCCTTTTCCCTCTCGGTGAGTAGTCCCGCCTTCATCGCCTCACCATAATATGCGAAATACTTTTCTCCCAGCTCCGGCGCGTATTCGCCTATATCCGGAAAATCTTCGAGATCTTTTTTCTCGTAATAATCACCCATGAAATGCCTCCTCGGAATATCCCTGCCGGCTGAAAAAGGGATTAATTTTCAAAATTATAGCGTACAAAATATATTTTTGGAATATGTATGGTTCTGCTGCCGAATGAGAATTTGCCGGGAAATCCCCAAAAACTCTCTCAAGGCAGGATGTCTGCCGAAGGGTAAAGGTTTTAGGGAAAGGTCGGAGGGAGACTGTTTTTTTCTTGACATGATTTCATGCAAACGGATAATATTGCATAAAAGGATCCACGTGGAGTCGGAGGTAATGAGGCCTCTTTTGCCTAATGATGGGCAAAGGAGGCCTTTTCCTTTTTTTCTGTCGGTTGGGTTCGACCATTCGGGGCGCGGCGAGCGTGCGACGACAGCGCAATTGTCACGGGTCAGATGATCGTCGATAACGGCGGGGCTTTCCCTGTATTGAGAGCGGGAGCGATCAAGGGAGGAAAGGATTAATTGATCCCGAAAATGAGGATCGGGGAGTTTATGACTCGAATTAATGACTAATTTACAAAAGGAGGAGAAAATGGCGAGAGCGTATAAGATGTACATAAACGGCGAGTGGACCGGCGCGTCGGATGGGGCGGTCTACGACGACTATAACCCTTATACGGGCGAAGTTTTCGCCCAGGTCCCGGCGGGGAAGCGGGTCGATGCCCTGGTCGCGATCAACGCGGCCCGGACGGCATTCCCGGCCTGGTCTAAAACCCTTCCCGCGGAGCGGCAGGCCCTGTTTTTGAAAGCCGCCGATATCCTCGAAAAGAAACAGATGGATATCGTGGAAATCCTTGCGGAAGAGACGGGATGCACATTTGGCTTTGCCATGTTCCAGACCATGTTTACCCCGGGGCTGCTTCGTGAGGCGGCGGCCCAGGTCCACGGACCTATTGGAGAGATAATCCCCGGGGACCTCCCGGGCGCCTTCAATATGGCAATCCGGCAACCGGTGGGCGTGGTGGCGGGCATAGGTCCCTGGAATGCGCCCCTTATCCTGTCGCTCCGCTCCATCTGCCTGCCCATAGCCTACGGCAACACCACGGTACTTAAATCCTCGACCGAATCGTCGGTGGCGGGAGGCGTGGTCCTCGCCGAAGTCTTTCATGAGGCGGGTTTCCCCAAAGGCGTCTTCAATCTCGTGACCAACGGCCCCGGCGCGAGCGCAGAAATTGGGGACGAGTTCATCGAGAACCCCGCAGTGCGGCGCATCAGCCTCACCGGCTCGAGCGAGGTGGGTCGTATCCTGGCGGAAAAGGCGGGCAGATACCTGAAGCGGGTCGCCCTCGAGCTGGGCGGCCAGAACCCCATGATCGTTCTTGCGGACGCGAATATCGACAATGCGGTAAATGCGGCGGCCTTCGGCGCCTTCCTTCACCAGGGCCAGATATGCATGTCAACGCGACGCATCATTGTCGAGAGGGCGGCGGCAAAAGAATTTACGGAGAAATTCGCAAAAAAGGTCTCCGCCTTCAAGGTCGGCAATCCCAAGGAGCCCGATACGATCATCGGCCCCCTCATCAACCGGCAGCAGTTCGACAAGGTGAAGACGAGCATCGAGTCGGCGATAAAAGACGGTGCCAAGGTGGTCTGCGGCAATGCCTATGAAGGCCTTTGCTGCTCCCCCACGGTCCTCACGAACGTGAAGCTCGGCTCACCTTTCTGCTGCGAAGAAACTTTCGGTCCCGTGGTATCGGTCATAGAAGTGGAGAGCGTGGAACAGGCGGTCTCCATTGCGAACGATACCATGTACGGCCTCTCGGCAAGCGTCTTCACGGGGGATTTTATGAAAGGGTTGGAGATCGCGGAGCGCATCGAATCCGGTATAGTCCATGTGAACGACCAGACGGTTCATGATGAGCCCCAGGTACCTTTCGGAGGCATCAAAGACAGCGGCTGGGGCAGGTTCGGTGGCAAGGCTGCCCTTGAAGAATTTACGGAGCTGCGCTGGATAAGCGTGCAGCGCACGCCGCGCCAGTACCCGTTTTAGTCCGATTACGGCGCGTCGGGGAAGGGAGCAGGTTTTCAGTGAACGCGTGGCAGCCATAGGGGCGGCGACGCACCGATTCCAAAAAAGGAGGGTTCATCTATGGAAGAGCACACCGGAATCAAACAGCCCATGTTGGGGATACTGGCGACAATCATTGTCTTTGTTTTTTCCCTGGGGATAATCGCATGGTTTAAAACGGATACATTCCTCACCTGGGTCGGCTACCTCGCCATGACGGTCATCCCTATCCAGGTGATCGTGGGGCTCGCATGGCAGCATAACTATCCGCCGCCCGCGGCGAAAATGGAGCAGCCTCTGAAGGGGGTCTATCTCCTTCTCTTCACGTTCTTTATAGGCACTATCGTGGCCTCTCTGTCCCATTTCACCATAGGCGGCTTTGTGGCCCCGCCCACGCCTTTCGTCATATTTTTCACCATTCTTTCGGTGGTGCTCAGCCTGTGGCTGGTGATCGTGTGGCAGTGCTGGCCCATGAGCGCCATTCACCCCCATCCGGCCTTCGTAGGCTTCGGCACCCTGATCCTTGTCTACATCCTCGATATTATCTTCTATAAATCGCTTATGGACTTCAGCTTCCTCCAGGGAGCGCCCTTCTATAAGGCGGCCCTCGATCCGGGCGGACCGGTGAACGCGTGGGTGGTGATCGGCTTTGCCGTAAGCACCGTGGCGGTGATACTTGCCATGGCCGAGCTCGATTTCTGGCCCCTGAGCCTCATACCGGCAAGAGCGCCCGCGTGGGGAAAGATGCCGCTCTTCGGCTTTATGGCTACGGTGTGGATACTGGTATGCGCCTTTATCCTGCGCGCAATCTGCGTGAACGGCTTCGGAATGGACCCGGTCATTTATACGGTGCGGGTGCCTATCTGCATGATCTTCGGTGAGTTCATCATGCTCCTCCTCATGCAGACCGCGCCGGTTCAGACCATGAAACAGCCGGCGAAGGGGTTCATCCTCATCATCATCTCCATCCTTCTCGCCATGCTGATGTATTACCTCTATACGTGGTTCAGTTATCTGATTGCCGGCGGAGTGCCGAGCGGTCCTCCCCTCTACCTTCACGAGCTCTGGATTGCCACGGCCCTTCTCTCCATCACTTTCCCCGTGATCGCCGTCTATACGGGACTATTCAACTTCTGGCCTCTTTCCGAGCCCATGCCGAAAAACGAAGAGGCAAGAGTGGAGGCGTAAAAAACGGATTCGTGACTTCAGCCCTCGCAACAGGTCAATGCCGGGCGGACCTTTTCCAGCCCCCATAGCCCGGTGCTGCGGGCCCTCCTGCAAAGGGAGGGCCCGCACCTTTCCATACAGACCGCTTCCATAAATTGACAAGGAGGCGACGGAAGTGTATTACACCTGAAGGGCGTCATCTCGAGAGGAAGGCAGAATGGGTGTCTATATTGAAACCGGAGTTGGTAAGGGGATTTCCGGCAAGGACGTGGACAAGGGGAGGGAGGCGGCGGCAGAGGCCCTTTCCGGGCTGCAACGGTTCACGCCGAGCCTTGCGGTCCTTTTCGTTTCGCCTGAGCTCGATATCGAGGCAGTGCACAGGGGCGTACGGGAGATCATAGGCGACTGTCCCCTCATCGGCACGACTACGGCAGGGGAGATAGCGAACGGACACCTCTTGAAAAGTGTGGTGGTGGCAATTATTGCCTCACCCCACCTCAGGGTACGGGTAGGGATGGGAAGGGAGGTGAGCCTCGATTACAGGAAAGCGGTCAGACAGGCCCTTGCCGCCGCGGAGGCTACCGACTACTTCAGCGCCGATCATCCCCTTCATCAGATGGTCCGCATGTCAACTTCCAAAGGCACGGGGGTTTCTCCGGTCTTCGTCATCGTCTTTTCCCCCGGTGCGACCAAGACCCAGGTCTCGTTAAGCCACGATATCCACACGGAATTGCGAAAGGCCTCGGTAAACCGCATCCCCATTTTCGGAGGGAGCTCGGCCGATTACTTCCATTTCGAGACGAACTCGCAGATCTTCAATGACGCAGTGGTGAAGGACGCGATCGTCCTGGCTTTCGTGGAGGCCGAGATCCTCTTCGGCTTCGGCATGGCCCACGGCTTCTCCCCTACCACCAAGCGCGCCCTTATCACCAAAGCGTCAGGCCATTTCGTGGAAGAGCTGGACGGTCGTCCGGCCATAGAGGTCTGCGCCGAGCTTCTCGAAATGCCCGTCGATCGTCTGGGGGACGGGGTGCTCTGGTTCAGCCAGTTTCCCTTCGGCACCACCGACGTGTATGGCAATTCACTCCTCCACGTGCCGGAATGCGTGGTCCCCGACGGCTCCATCCAGTTCGGACCGGTTATGAGGACCGACCAGGTCCTTACCCTCATGAAAGCCACGGGAGACGATGTCGTCCGGGCAGGGCTCACTGCCTATAGTAATGCCCTCAGGCAAGGGGGCTTGAGCAAACCCTGTTTTACCATGATCCTTTCCTGCGCCTTGAGGAAGCGTCTCATGGGCGCCAACGGGTCGAGGGAAGTGGACCTTATCTACAGAAAAGCGAAGCCTCCGGTGTGCGGATGCTATACCTTCGGAGAGCAGGGGGTTTCCGAGGACGGCCTTCCCGTCTATTCGAATCAATCCGTCTCGGCACTGGTCTTTTCCGACGAGCTTAACCCCGTCACTGCCCTCATGTACAAGGGGAAGCGGATCTACCATGACTTCACGTCCCGCCTCAATAAAAAAGAGACCCAGATGAAGGTCATGAGCAAGATCAACAGCATCATACAGGAGGAAGACGATCCCCTTCGGCTCCTCTCCCAGTTGTCGGACAAATTGAGCAGCCTCTTTCCCTGGGGGGACTGGAAATTCTACTTATCCGGAGACGGGTCGAAGGATTTTAGCCTCGCGGGCTCAAAAAATCCCCATGGGTTCCCGCCCGAAATAGAGGGAAAGGCTACCCCTCCGGGGTATACCCCCATCTTCCTCGACAGCCACGGCAGGCGTTTCGGTCTCCTGCTCCTGAGAAAGAAGCCTTCCGTCGTACTCCTCGATGAAGAGGATATGGTGCTCGCCAGGACGATAGGAAGGCTCACGGCGAGGGGTCTTCACAGGATAGAGATAGACAGGCGGCTCATGAATAAGCTCATGCAGCTCGAGATCCTGAACCACCTGAGCCATGAGATCTCCAGGTCCATCACTGCAAATACCAAACTCAGGAATATCATGAGGCATGTGAGGAGAATTCTCGGGCTTTCGACTGCAAGCCTCTGGCTCATAGACCCCACACACCAGTTTCTCATAAAGGAAGCCTCTTCCGTGGAAGGCGCCTCCCGGCCCGGGCTCAAAAGCGCGGAGGCCGACGAGAGGCTTGCCAGATGGCAGATAGAGAATTGCCGGCCCATCTCCGTCTTCGATCCCCCCCGGGAAGGGTCTCCCGTGGATGTGCCTGCCGCTTTTGCGAAAGGTTTTGTCTCCCTGCCCATTGCCTACAAGGGACAGATGCGGGGGATAATGAATCTTTTTTGGAGAAAAGAGCGGAAATCGCCATTCCAGTGTGACGAGATCGAAGAAAGCATGGAGTTCCTGGCCGGTATCACCAGCCAGCTCGGGGTGTTCATCGAGAACCGTTACCTTCAGAAAAATACGACGTTCCTGAAAGAGATCCATCACCGGGTGAAGAATAATCTTCAAAATGTGGCAAGCATCCTGCGTCTCCAGATCAGGCGTCTCGAAGGCACATCCGCCGAGCAGGCCTTAAGCGACAGCATTTCGCGCATCATGAGCATTGCGGTGGTCCATGAGACCCTCTGCCAGGGTGAGATCGGAATGGTCGATCTGAGGAGACTCATCGACAACGTGTGCGAGCTCTGCCTGTCCGGTCACGTGGAGCCGACAGTGGAGGCTGTCCTGTCCGGACCCTCCTGCATGATCCCGTCCAGGGAGGCCACTTCGCTCGCACTCATCGTGAACGAGCTTATCCAGAACGTGGTGCGCCACGGCTACAAGGGGCGAACCGACGGATCCTTGGCGATCACTCTCGGGCAGGCCGCTCATCACGTGGTAGTCACGATCGAAGATCAGGGTGCGGGGCTGCCCGACGGTTTCGACACGGGAAAGGACGGAAACCTGGGGCTCACTATTGTGCGGACCCTCGTGAAAGACGACCTGAGGGGTAGATTCCAATTAAATGGAAAAGGAGGAACCACCGCGCGTATTATGTTCCCTTTACCGAAGAATTATTATAATTTAAACGCATGAGCTTCCGGATATTGATTGCGGATGACGAGCCCCTTATCAGGATCGACCTGAGGGAGCTTCTCGAAGGGATAGGTCATGAAGTGATTGCCGAGGCGGTCGACGGGAGAGAGGCCCTGGAGCTGATCAAGGTCAAGAATCCTGACGTGGTCGTTCTCGATATCAAGATGCCCCGGCTGAACGGGATAGACGTGGCGAGAAAGGTGGCAGACCGCTACCCCGTGATCATTTTGACCGCCTATTCGGAACGTCACCTCGTGGAGCAGGCGAGGGATGCGGGGGTGATGGCCTATCTCACCAAACCCTTTCAGGGCGCGAGCCTGTCTCCGGCCATCGAGCTTGCAGTGCGCCATTTCGTGGAGAAGTCGGCCCTGTCGGAGAGGATTACGAGGCTCAAGGAGGAGCTGGAGACCCGAAAGCTGGTGGAGCGGGCGAAAGGCCTCCTCATGCAAAAGGAGCACCTGAAAGAGGAGCAGGCCTTCAGGAGGATGCAGAAGATCAGCATGGACAAGAATATCCCGATCAAAGAGGTAGCCCAGGCAATAATCACCATGATGGGGTAGGAGCAGGGATAGGGTCGGGCCTGGGACGGGGGCTTCAGGTCGTATCATACACTTGGACGGCCGGTGAATCGGAGGAAATGGCCCATCTCCGGCGCCTGACTCCGCTTTGGTGCTACACCGTACATCGAGTACGGAACCCGTGAAGCAATCACTTTCCCCGTGGCTCTGTTTCCTGATTTTAGGGGATTTTTATAGGGTAATCAGTGAAGAAGTCGCTCTGCCTATGGTGACATATCCCTCCTTCTCGTGGTCTGTGAG
>DASXUJ010000066.1 GCA_036504895.1 Syntrophorhabdaceae bacterium | reverse complement strand
GGTTCATCTCCCGTGCACGCTCCGGAAATGAACCAGGCCGCCCCCTCCTTGGGCTAGTCCAGCTGCTGAACGGGAAAGGATTAGAGGAGGGATTCGAGAAGGGGAGGATCATTAGAATTTTTATAGGGGATGTTAATTTTTTCACATCGTACCCTTGCGATCTTTTGGGAATTGTGTCATTTTAGGAACGGACTGACCGGGCTCTCGGGGTGAAATATTTCGGGGCCGGGGGATTCGAAGGAGGAAAGGTATGGGAGAGGCACACGTGCTGTA
Organism: Syntrophorhabdaceae bacterium; assembly: GCA_036504895.1. Classification (NCBI taxonomy): domain Bacteria; kingdom Pseudomonadati; phylum Thermodesulfobacteriota; class Syntrophorhabdia; order Syntrophorhabdales; family Syntrophorhabdaceae; species Syntrophorhabdaceae bacterium. The sequence continues at coordinate 23,253 of DASXUJ010000066.1, read as the reverse complement.
TGAGGCGCATGACCGGATCGCTACTATTACCCTGAACCGGCCGGAGGCGAAGAATGCATTCAGCCCGGAGATGATCGCCCTTTGGAGGGAATTTCTTCTGAAGGCGGGGGCGGACGAGTCGGTCCGGGTCATCGTGGTGACCGGCAAGGGGGAGACCTTCTGCTCAGGCGGCGATATCAGGGACATGGCGGAGGGAAGGCTCAAGTCATGGGATATGAAGCGGTTCCTCTGGGAGGGGGTGCACCGGATCGCGCTCATTCTCGAGGATCTCGATAAGCCGGTTATTGCCGCCATTAATGGCGCGGCCATGGGCGCGGGCCTCGACATGGCGCTCATGTGCGACCTCAGGGTCTGCTCCGACAAGGCCCGCCTCGCCGAATCCTATATCAATATGGGCCTCGTCCCCGGCGACGGGGGGGCCTTTTACCTTCCCCGCCTGGTGGGCACGTCCCGGGCCCTTGAGCTCCTCTGGACGGGAGAAGTGCTCAAGCCCGAGCAGGCCCTCAGCCTGGGCATCGTCAGCCGCGTGGCGCCCCACGAGAAACTGATGGAAGAGACCCTGACCCTCGCCCGCACCATCGCAGCCAAGCCGCCCCTTGCGGTACGGATGATGAAACGGGCCGTCTACCAGGGGCAGACGAGTACGCTCAGGGCCCACCTGGATTATATCTCTTCCCAGGAATCGCTCCTGTCGGAGACGGAGGACCACCAGGAGGCGGCCAGGGCCTTTCTCGAAAAAAGACCGCCGAAATTCGAAGGCAGATAATTTAAGCCCTCTTCGTCGACCTTCCGAGGGCACTCAAAATCGCCTTGTATGAGGCGAGATGGATATTGCGGTCTTGCCCCGCGCCCCAGCGGCTTTGTCCCGACGGCTCTTCCACGCACACATATGCCGCGGCAATCGAGTCGGAGCCCTCGGACAGGGCATGCTCGTGATAGCCGGTCACCCTGAATTCGATGCCGATCTTTTTGAGGGCCGCCGCAAAGGCGTCGATGGGGCCGTTTCCCTCGCCCCGGACCTGCCTTTCCGTCCCGTGGAGCGCGAGGACGGCCTCAACCGTGGCATTCTCGCCTCCCCCGTCGGCCACCCTGCAGCTCGTAAGGCTGATTGCGCCCTCTTGGTCCAAATATTCCTCCTCGAATGCCTTCATGATCCGCCCGGGGGATATCTCGGTGCCTTCCCGATCCGTCAATTCCTGAATCACCGCGGCAAATTCGGGGTGCATGGCCCTGGGCAGAATCAGACCGTACTCCTTTTCCAGCACATGGGCGATGCCGCCCTTCCCGGACTGGCTGTTGATCCTGATGATCGACTCATAGGTCCTGCCCAGGTCGGTAGGATCGATGGGGAGGTAGGGTACCTCCCAGTAGGGGGGCTTCGTCTCTTCATATATTTTCATCCCCTTGTGAATGGCGTCCTGGTGGGAACCGGAGAAGGCAGTGTAGACGAGGCTGCCTGCATAGGGGTGACGGATGTGGACGGGGATCCTCGTGCATCTCTCACAGGTCTCGATGATCCTGTTCATATCGGAGAGGTCGAGACAGGGGTCCACCCCCTGGGAGGCCATGTTGAGGGCAAGGGTCACGATGTCCACGTTGCCGGTACGCTCGCCGTTGCCGAAGAGGGTCCCCTCGATCCGCTCCGCGCCCGCCATGAGGGCCAGCTCCGCCGCGGCCACCGCGGTGCCCCGGTCATTGTGGGGATGGACGGAGAGAATAATCCCCTCCCTCCCGCTCACGTGGGTCGAGAACCATTCGATCCGGTCCGCATAGACGTTGGGGGTCGACATCTCCACGGTTGCGGGCAGGTTGACGATCATGGGCCGCTGCCCGGTCGGCGCCCACACCCCGGCCACCGCCTCGCATATGGCGAGTGAAAAATCGAGCTCCGTGCCCGTAAAGCTTTCGGGGCTATACTGGTAGACGATCTCGCCCCCTTCGAATTTTTCCGCCTCCTCCCGGATCATCCGTGCCCCGTCCACGGCAAGGCGTATGATCCCCGCCTTCTCCTTCTTGAACACCACGCGGCGCTGCAGCTCGGATGTGGAATTGTAGAGGTGGACGATGGCCCGTTTCGCGCCCCTGATCGCGTCGAAGGTCTTGTCGATCAGGTGTCTCCTTGCCTGGGTCAGGACCTGGACGGTCACGTCGTCCGGAATGAGACCCTCCTCGATGAGGAGGCGCAGGAAATCGAACTCCGTCTGCGACGCGGAGGGAAAGCCGACTTCGATCTCCTTGAATCCCATGGCCACGAGGAGGGTAAAGATCTCGCCTTTCTCCTTCAAAGACATGGGATCGATAAGGGCCTGGTTGCCGTCCCTCAGATCGACGCTGCACCAGCGGGGCGCGGCCTCGATCGTGCGGCCGGGCCAGGTCCTCTCCGAAAGCTCAACTCCCTCGTATGCTCTGTACTTGCGAACCGCCTCGGGTTTCATGGGTTTCCTCCTTTAATAAAATAAAGAAAATAAAAAAGGCCACGGACCGAAGCCCGTGGCCTTAAATTCCACGCGGTGTTGCGGGTTATCTCATGCGAGCGGCCTAAAGACCTCCCCTGCAACAGCTCCGGTTAAAAAAGAGCTGCAAAGTCGAAGGGATAGGGGGAGAAGTCGTATAGCCATCATGATGAAATAGTCTACTCCGGAAAGAGGCGGGTTGTCAATGCGGGAAGTCTCGAGTGGCCTGTTTCGTACATTGATTCTGCGTCGCTCCGGGATTAGATTCCTTCCATGAGCGGGGCGGCAAAGAGCCGGGGCGGTGGGGCCTGTTTTTTCCGGCAGTGGTTGATTTTTCTTTTCTTGGGGACCTTCTTCTTAATTGAAGCGTCTCCCACAGGAGGTAACGCAATGGAGCTTATGTCTTCCGCCTTTAAGGACAATGGCAAAATTCCCAAAGATTATGTAATGACCGGCGCAGGAGGTAAGAATATCTCCCTGCCCCTCACCTGGAAGAGTGCCCCTGAGGGCACGAAATCCTTTGCCCTTTCCATGGTCGACCCTCACCCGGTGGCCCGGAATTGGGTGCACTGGATGGTCATCGATATTCCCGCCCGGACGACCTCGCTCGAGGAGGGGGCGTCTGCGAAGGGGATGCCCGCGGGCACGATCGAGCTCAGAAATTCCTTCGGCACTGTCGGGTACGGAGGGCCCCAGCCGCCGGCGGGCTCGGGAGAGCACCCTTACGTGGTCACCGTCTATGCCTTACGCGTCGAAAAGCTCGGTTTGCCGGCGGGGACATCCCTTCCTGCGTTCAATAAGGCCCTGGATGGAAAGGTCCTGGCGTCCGCCACGATCACGGGAAAATACGGGCAGTAGGGTTATTCCCCCTCCATGGTTTCTGTTATCTTTCCGGCCAGGATCTCGGGGCTGAAGGGCTTCTGGATGAAACGGACGTGCTCCTCGAGGCCGCCCCTCGCGATGACGATGTCTGCCGTGTAGCCCGACATGAAGAGCACCTTGACCCCGGGCATCAACGTCGCGACCCGGTCCCTCAGCTCCTTGCCGCTCATGCCGGGCATGACCACGTCGGTAAGGAGGAGGTCGATCCCCGTCTTCCCCTCCTCGCACAGGGCGAGGGCGGCGAAAGGCGTATCGGCGATCACCACGGAGTGGCCCAGGGCCTCGAGCATGGTCGCGACCATGGTGCGCACCATCTCATTGTCTTCGACCAGAAGGATCCTATGGCTTCGGGGAGGGGCAAAAGGCCTTTCTTCTTCCTTTCCCTGAAGCTCCGCCTCCCCCTCTTCTTTCGGCATATAGACCTTAACCCGCGTGCCCCGGCCGGGCTCGCTCTCCACGTCGAGCAGTCCCCGGTTCTGCCTCACGATGCCGTAGACCGTGGCCAACCCCAGCCCCGTGCCTTTGCCCACCTCTTTGGTGGTAAAGAAGGGCTCGAAAAGGTGGTCGAGGGCCTCCCTCTCCATCCCGGCCCCGTCATCCGACACTGAAAGGAGCACATATTCCCCGCCTGTTGTCCCGGGATGGTCCCTGCAAAAATCGTCGTCGAGAAAGACATTTGCCGTCTCGATGAGAATATTCCCTCCCCCGGGCATGGCATCGCGGGAATTGAGCGCAAGGTTGACGAGAACACGGTCCACCTGGGAAGGATCGGCCCTGATGTGCCACAGGTCTTCCCAGGGGCGGAAGGTAAGTCCGATGTCCTCTCCCGCGAGGCGGGCAATGGTATTGCGGGTTGCTGAGATCAGCTCGTTGAGGTCTATCGTCCTGGGCTCGATCACCTCCTTTCTCGAAAAGGCGAGGAGCTGTCGCGTGAGGGCCCGGGATTGGACCGCCGCCTTTTCGATCTCCCCCAATCTCATCAGGAGGGGATGATCCGCAGACAACTCCCTTTTTATGAGGTCCACATTGCCGAGAATCACGGTCAGCATGTTGTTGAAATCGTGTGCCACGCCCCCTGCCAAACGACCGAGGGACTCGATTTTTTGGGATTGAAGGAGCTGCTGCTGCAGCCTCTCATTCTCCGCTTTTGCGGCCCTGCGCTCCCTCCTGAGCTTTTTCTCCTCCAGGGCATGGAGCACCGCGTGGCCGAGGCGCTTGATATGCTCCTTGATCACATAGTCCGTGGCGCCCGCCTTCATGCATTCCACTGCCGTGTCCTCGTTCATCGCCCCGGTCAGGATTATGACCGGCGTAAGGGGCGCATGCTCGAGGGCCAGCCTCAGTGCGGTCAGCCCGTCAAAGCGCGGCATCCTGTAATCGGAGATGATGAGGTCGGGAGGGGAGGACTTCAACGCAGCCAGATAATCCTCCCGTGTCTCGACACATGCGAAGGTGCACGAATTCAGGGTCTTGAGGACCTCCCGCCGGGCCAGCTCCGCGTCAGCGGGCAGGTCTTCGACGAGGAGTATATGGAGCAATTCATCCATGGCGGCTCTCTCCTGTGCATGTAATCTTTCTCAAAACCGGCGTTCCCCCTTCGGACGGCTCCGCTCTTCCGGCGAAATGACGTGTGCTCATTCTCTTTCGGCGGGCAGGGTGAAGGAAAACTCCGCCCCTTCGTCCGGTGCGCCCTCTGCCCGGACCCGGCCGCCGTGGAGATTGATGATCCTTCGCACGATGGCCAGACCCGCGCCGGTCCCTTCAAATTCGCGCTCACTATGAAGACGCTGGAACACACCGAAAAGCTTGTCCTTATAATTCATGTCGAAACCCGCGCCGTTGTCCCGCACGAAATAGACGTGCTCTGTGGCGCCCGGAAAAGCGCTCACCTCGATCTTCGCAATGTCTCTCTTTGACGAAAATTTAACCGCATTTGAAAGCAGGTTGACCCAGACCTGCCGGATGAGCGCCGGATCTGCCAGTGCCGGGGGAAGGGGATTGAGAGTGAACTCGATACGCTCCCTGGCCTCGGGCGTCGTGATTTCATAAAACACCGAGCGGGCCGTCAGCTCCATATCGACGGCCACGGGCTCGATGCCGGCGCGGCCCAAACGGGAGAAGGCAAGGAGGTCGTCGATGAGGCGCCCCATGCGGGAGACGTTCTCCTGAATGACCGCGCATTGCCTCTGTCCCTCCGCGTCAAGGACAGGGGCGTACTCTTCCATTATAATCCTCGCATATCCGTCGATTGCCCGAAGAGGGGCCCGAAGGTCGTGAGAGACCGAGTAGGAGAAGGCCTCAAGCTCCTTGTTGGCGGCCTGGAGCTCCGTGGTCCGCTGCTCCACCCTGCGCTCCAGGTCCTCATTGAGGCGATGTATCTCCCTTTCCGCGATCTTACGGGCCGTGATATTTTCGGAGGTGCCCTCAAAGTAGAGCACCCTCCCCCCGGGGTCGCGCACCGCGCGGGCATTGGTGGATATCCAGATTATGCCTCCGTCCTTCCTGTAGAATTCGTGCTCAAAGCCCGCGATTACCGATGCCGAACTCTCGAGTTCCCCGGTAAAGCGGAGCCGCTCCTCGGGATGGACGTAGAGCTGGGCTCCGATATCCGTGACGAGGGCCACTAATTCATCCGGTGAATCGTATCCGAGCATCTGGGCGAAGGACGGGTTGACGCTTAAGAACCTCCCCTCAGGGGTGCTCTGGAAAATGCCCTCCGCAGCCCTTTCGAAGATATCGCGGTATTTTTCCTCGCTCTTCTTCAATGCCTCTTCCGTCTGCCTGCGCTCGGTAATGTCGCGGGCCGCGGCATAGATGAAGTCTCCCACGGGATAAGAGCGCCACTCAAACCAGCGGTACGAGCCGTCCGCACAGCGATAACGGTTCACAAAGCCCGTTACTGCCCTCTGGGACGCCAACTCTTCGACCGCCTGACGGGTCGACTCCCTGTCGTCGGGATGGATGAGCTCAAAAAAGCTTCTCCCTTCCAGCTCCGAGAGGGGATAGCCGAGGACCACTTCCCACTGGGGGTTGAGGCGGCGGAAAAAGCCTTCCATATCGGCAATGCAGAGAAGGTCGAGGGCAACGGTAAAGAAACGGTCCAGCTCCTCTGTTTTTTCACCCAGCTTCCTCTCCGCCTCCTTGCGCTCCGTCACGTCCATCACAATGCCCTGATATGCGGCAACTGCGCCGGAGGGCTCCCTTTCGATGGACGTGCGGTCATAAATCCACCGCACCTGACCTGCTCTGCTGACCAGCCGGTATTCCTGCTCGAAGTCTTCAGCGCCTGAGGCAGTGTATGCATCCACTTCCGCCTTCACCCGTGCCAGGTCGTCGGGATGGACAAGGGCAGCATAGGCCAGCCGGCCCGAGAGCAGCTCCTCCTGCCGGTATCCGAAGCGGGTCACATTCCCGGAGACGAGCTCCACGGGCCACCCCTGGGCCGCCTTCCAGCGGAAGAGCACGGCGGGACTGCTTTCTACCACGAGATTGGCCTGCCTGAGCGCCTCCTCCGCCCTTCTTCGCCGGATCATGGTAACGCCCAGGAGGATGACGAGGCCGCTCAAGGCGAGGATCACCGCCGCGGTGGTGAGTATGAACTCGCGATGACTGCGGTAGATCGAGTCGGGGCGGTTTACGAAAACTACATCCTTCGGAACGGCGGAGAGAGGGATTCGGAATCTCTCCGTCTCCCTGTAGTCGAGCATATAACGGTTCACATCCGATGCCTGGACCACGGGGATCGACCCGGGCCTCTCGCCTCCGAGAATCCGTAAGGCGAGCACCGCGCCCTGCCGGCCCTGCTCGTATCCGCTCACCAGCTTTCCCCCCACGATCCCATACCCCAGGTAGACGTCCCAGAACGAGTAGAGGGGCACGGCGCTGCGACGGCGGACCCATTTCGTGCTCTCTCCATACATCATCTGCCGGCCGGCCTCATCCATTATGAGACCGTTGAGGAAGACGACCTCCCCTTTCCGGAGCTTCATGAGCCCCTTGTCCAGCTCCATAAGGGAAAGATCATCCCAAAATTCTATTTTCAGGTCCGGGGGAAGGCGCGGCAGGGCAGCGACAAAACTGTCCCGGTTCGCCTTGTCCGCAGCCATGGAGGTGCGACCCACTACAATGATCTTTGTGGTCCCCGGGTGAAGCCTTGTGGCCAAGCCGACCGTCTCGGCGATGGAGGGTTCTTCGGCCACGCCCGTGATATCCCGATGGCCTTTCAGCATGGACGGGTCGAAGTGGTTGACCCCGACAAAGACCACCGGCACCCCCGGGAAGAGCCTCTCCCTCTCGGAGAGCACAAAAGAAAGGGCATCATTATCGCAGGCAATGACAAGGTCGAAAGAACCGCCTTCGAGGGTGGCGATGATCGCATCTTTTATAATGCCGCTCCTCCGGGCGTCCACGAATCGGCGGGTGTCGAGGTATTCTGCGCTCATTTGAATGTCGGAGCCGCTCCCGGCAAAGGTCTTCCTGATCCCGTCCATTACGGAATCGGTCCATTCGAGGCCCGAATGATAGGAATGAATGACAAAGACCCGGGGTGCGGCTGCACAAGGGCCCGAGGCGATAATCAGGAGGAGGGCCGCAAGAAGCGTGATCGCCCCGCGGGCGAGGAGCCCGCCTGCCAGGCGCCGGACCCTTGCCCGCGCCTTGGTGCTCTTCCGGTGTCGCGTCGCGAGTCGCGCCGCCACCCGTGGTGCCTCCGGTCTGATATGCGTCTTCAAGTCCCCCCCTGTTTCTCTTGACGCGAATGCTCTTCCCCTTACAAAACCAACCCTATTGATCTGGAGCCGGTAAAAATCCCGAAGCGCCCCCTGCCGCCAACACAACTCCCCCCTTTCGCCGGAATGCTCTTCGCCCGACGCGTGTGGACAGGCATATAACTATAATTATAAAGGGGGATGTTCTGTTTATTATTCTTCCCGGGAATCTTGCAAAATCCGGCTGAGGGCTCATGGGGTTCTCCCAGTTCATTTTAGCACAGCCCCAACAAAAGTGAACCGATATTTTGACTTATTTCTCTTTCGCCCTGCCGTAGACGATTCCCAGCTTGTCCATTCTGTTCCGGAGCGTGCTTGCGTTGACATTGAGGAGGCGGGCCGCGCCGTCCGGCCCGTGGACTTTCCCCTCGCTAAGGGCAAGGGCATTTCTGATGTGGCGGGCCATCGCATTATCGAGGGTGAGCATGGGGCCCCCCTCTTCCGAAGCGCCCCGGGGCTTCTCTTCCCGGAAAAGAAAGGCGTCGGCAGTGAGGGTGTCGCGTGTGCCGAGGATCAGGGCCCGCTCGATCACGTTCTCGAGCTCCCGCACATTGCCGGGCCAGTGGTACTCCATAAGGCGGTCTATGGTGCCTGGGGCCAGGACCGGGATTGTATCGAGCTTCAGGTCCCTGGCCTTCTTCGCGAGGAGGTGGTGGACGAGGGCGGGGATATCGGCCTTCCTCCTTCTTAAGGGGGGGATGAAGATGGGGAAGACGTTGAGCCTGAACCAGAGGTCCTCCCGGAATGCCTCCTTCTCCACCATTGCTTCAAGGTTCCGGTGGGTGGCGGCGATGATTCGTATATCGACCGGAATCGGGCTGGAGCCGCCAACCCGCTGTATCTCCTTATACTGGAGCACCCTTAAGAGCCTTACCTGGGACTGAAGGGGCAGGTCCCCGATCTCATCGAGAAAAATAGTGCCCTTGTCCGCCCTCTCGAAGCATCCCCTTTTTTGGGCGATTGCGCCGGTGAAGGCGCCTTTTTCGTGGCCGAAGAGCTCGCTGTCCACCAGGGATTCGGGGATGGCGCCGCAGTTGACCTTGATGAACGGGCCGTCCCTGAAGGAGGAGAAGCGGTGGATGGCGCCCGCGATCACGTCCTTGCCCGCGCCGGTCTCTCCCCGGAGCAGGACGGGGCTACTCCGGTGCGCCACCTGGCGCACCATCTCCATCACCCCTTTGAGCCCGTAATCGCCCCCCACGATCTGATCTCCGATCATGCGCATGATCTCCCCATGGAGGAAGCGGTTGTCCTCGGCCCTCTGGTCCTTGAGCTTCTCCCCCTCTTCCCTGAGCAGAGCATGGGATACCACAAGGGCAAAGGGCTCCTCGAGGGCGGCGAGCATCCGGGCGTGCTCCTCCGTATACCGGTCCCTGCCTTCGGCGCGCACGAAGAGTGTGCCCATCTTCCGCCCCTCTATCGACAGGTACATGAGGAGGGCCGAATAGTCGGGGGGCTCAAAATAATGTCTGAGGCTCCGGCCCACGGGATCCCCGTCGGGATGGTTGACGATCCTCACCGCCACGGGGCTCAGGTCAGGGCGCTCGATGATGGCATGAGGAACGTCCATTCTCAGGAGCCTCTCCCGCACGTCCTGTGACAGAAGCATGATGGTGTCGCTGTTTCTCCCCTCTTCCGGGGTGGCCGCCGCGATCCTGCGGAGCCCTCCCATGCTCTCCTCATAGAGCCAGATTATCATCACATCCACGGGCATGTGCTCCCTCAGGAAGAGGAGGCACCTGTGGAGGGCCGTGGCGATATCGAGGCTGCTCGAGAGATGGATCGAGGCCTTGCGGAAAAACTCATTTTCATCCATCTTCTTCCTCCCTCCTGAAGTGCGAAATAAGGCAATAATATACCGTCATCGCCAAATAAGGCAATACAAATTGCGATAATAGGCAATCGGGGCGACTAATTGATTTCTAAGACAAGGTAATTATGGAATTATGCTTTGCGGCACGGCTTTTGCCCTTTTCTTGTCTTAGATTTTCTTATACCGGTATCACATATCACTTTAATTTAAGGAGGAGAGTATGAAAAAGTGGATTACCATCATCGCATTGATCATCGCCATCGCAGTACCGGCAATCTGTATGGCTCAGACGGCCGGGACCGTGGCCGACACCAAGGGTTTTGAGCCGCCGAAGCCGAAACTCGAATTCCTGGGGCGCTGGTCTGTCGACCTCGTCGCCCCCATCTGGGAGCTCGGCGTGACCTCCGACCTCGGCAAACGTCGCATCATCCCCATTACGGGCGGCAAGTTCGAAGGCCCCAACTTCAAAGGCAAGATCCTGAATAACGGCGCCGACTGGCAGATCGTCACCAAGGACGGTCTCGCCATCATCGATACCCGTTACCTTCTTCAGACGGACGACGGGGAGTACGTCTACCTCCAGACGAAGGGGTATCGTTTCGGTCCCCCCGAAGTGATGGCAAAAGTGGCCAAAGGAGAGCCGGTGGACCCGAACCTCTATAATTTCAGGGTAACCATGCAGTTCGAGACAAGCTCGAAGAAATATGATTACCTGAACAGGCACATCGGGATCGCCTTCGCCATGCGTCTCGGCAATGCGGTCGTATACGACGGCTACCTCGTAAAATAGCCCCCTATTCACCTGTAGGGGCTGGGGCCTTTCGGGGCCTTGGCCCCTTCTTTTTTTTATCCCGGTACATTGCCGCGTCCGCTGCCTCTATAAGCTCGTCGAGGGAGCGCGGCTTTTCCGGGTCGTACAGGGCGGCGCCCAGGCTCATGGACAGCCTGTAGGGGAGAGCGCCTGAGCCGTTATACTCCTCCACGGCAGCCCGCGCGCGGTCCATAAGCCCTTCGGCGTCTGCGCCCGTGTCATATGGGGTGAGCACGGCAAATTCGTCGCCTCCCATGCGGCCTATGATATCGGACCCCCTGAATGCGTTTTGAAGGACCTGTGCGGCCGCGATAAGCATCCTATCGCCTTCCTGGTGACCCCTGGTATCGTTTATCGATTTTAAGCCGTCGAGGTCCATGAAGATGAGCGCCATGTGCTCCTTCCGTCTTTGTGCCGCCTTGAGCTGCTGCGCTGAAAGGGTCATGAAGCCGCGCCGGTTGTGAAGGCCGGTCAGCTCGTCCTCGATGGAGAGGGTCCTCAGCTTTTCCTCCATCTCCTTGCGTTCCGTAATGTCCCTGAGATATGCAAGGGATGCGGGCTCTCCCCTGAAGACGGTGGACGCCACGGAGGCCTCCACGAAGATTACCGACCCGTCCTTTTTTATGCCTTTATATTCATAGCGGGCCGGCGCCTCCTCGCCGCGACGCCTCTTCCGATCGTATTCCATCACCATCTCGCGGTCATCGGGGTGTACCTCTTTGTGGGTGGCATTGCCGATGATGTCTTCCGGCCCGCTATATCCGAATATTTCCAGGAACTTCCGGTTCACGTAAAGGTGCACGCCCCGCCGGGTGAGGGCGACCCCATCGTTGGAATGCTCGATTGCCGTGCGGTAGCGCTCCTCCGATTCCCTGAGGCGCATTTCGGCCTGCCTGCGCTCCGTGATGTCCCGCGCTGCCGCGGCCACGCCGATCACACTGCCGTCCTCATCCCAATAGACGGAGGCATTATAGAGGACCGAGGCGACCCGGCCGTCGCAATGCCTGAGGTCAAGAGGAACGTCGCGCACCTGCCCGTCCCGGAATACCCGCCAGTACACGGCCCGCGCCTTTTCAGGCTCCGTGAAATAATCGGAGAAGTCGGTGCCTATGAGGTCCTGCCTCGACCTTCCCGTGATCTGCTCCCCGGCGCTGTTCACGTCGCTGATCCTGCCGTCGGGGCCGATCATGACGAGGGGGTCGAGGCCCGCTTCGATAAGGCTCCTGTTATACGAGTTCGTCCTGCGAAGGGCCTCCTCGGTCTGTTTCCGCTCCGTGATATCCACGTGCAAAAAGAGGATGCACGGCTCCCCGGCCAGCTCTATCATCTCCGCGGAACAAAGGACGATCTTCTCTTCCCCCGTTTTCGCGCAGAGGAGGAGCTCGAGGTTGGCGACCCTTTTTTGGGCGGATATCAGGCGAACCAGGAATTCCCATTGCTCGATGCTCGTCCACATCCCGAGCTCGAGATGGGAGCGGCCGATAACGTCGCTCCTTTCGTACCCCCACAAAAGCTCAAAGGCCTCATTGACCTCTATGTACCGCCCGTCTTTGACGGAGATGATGCTTAATGGAACGGGCAGCGCGTTAAAAGCCTTGGAAAATTTCTCTTCCGAGCCGCGCAGGGCTTGTTCGATGCGTATGCGCGCGGCAATATCCTCGAAGGTGCCCTCGTAGGAGAGGAATTTCCCTGAATCGGCCCGCACGGCCCGGGCGTTGACCGATACCCATGCAGTGCCGCCCTCGCGGCGTACATCGAATTCGGCGAGCGCCCGAGGAAGAGAGCCGGCCTTCTCCCGGTATTGCTGCCCGTGTTCCGTGAGCGCCCTGTCGTGTCTTTTCATCCGTCTGACAAGGGACGCCTCCCGCCGCGTGTGCCCCGCCACGCCCCGCATAAAGGGCTTTCTCATATTCCGATCAGTTGTTGCAGTCCTGTCCACTCGCGCACCCCCCCTGGCGTTGTCTCTTCACACACAATACTCCCCTTTAAATAATAAAATGCAGGAGAACGATCCCATCCCGGTCTCCCAACTCCTTGTCCATGGCCGGGATAGTCTTGTACGCTTGATAATGAGGTTATCGGAGAAAAGGATTTTTTATTAAGGTTTTTTTAAGAGGGGGACCCGGAAGAGGTGGCGGGAAACAGGGAGGAGGCCCGGAACGTTGAAGCTCCGGACCGGAGAAGAGCGAGATAACACCGAGCGTGACTGTCCTCCCTGTGGGCGATCCGCTGTTTACAGATTCTGAAGCGATGACACATGAAGCCCGCGACAACGAGCCCCGCTACCGGGGTTTTTATCCATCCTGTGGCGTATCAGTTTCTATACCATCTTTCCGTTGTATCGATCCGTGATCTTTGTCACACATTTTATGATTTATTTAAATCGTCGGAGACGGGGATTGCGTGCTTTTTGACTTAAGTCATGTCTCCCTGCGCTGTCGGGGCTTATACTTTGATCATGAAAGAGAGGCCATGGGCGGAAACGCGGGGCCGAAAGATAAAATGCGTGCGAGGAGACGGAAGATGAAGATAAAGAGAAATATAATCGAGATCGACGAAGAGAGGTGCAGCGGATGCGGGCTCTGCGCCACGGCGTGTGCGGAGGCTGCGATCGAGATTATCGACGGAAAGGCGCGGGTCGTGAAGGAGATTTACTGTGACGGGCTCGGCGCATGTATTGGCGAGTGCCCCGAAGGCGCCCTTGCGATAGTGGAGAGAGAAGCCGACGCCTTTGACGCGGAAGCCGTGGAAGAGCGCCTGAAAGGGGGGAAACCGGAAACCGCAGTGCCTGCGGAACCCATGGCCTGCGGATGCCCGTCGACCCATATCCGGATCCTCGAGCCCCGCGGACATACCGGAGAAGCCCCTGCCGAAACGGGAGCGAGCCCTTCGGCCCTTTCCCACTGGCCGGTCCAGATCCGGCTCGTGCCGCCCACCGCACCGTTTCTGAAGGGCGCCCACCTGCTGGTGGCTGCGGATTGCACACCCGTGGCGTATCCGAATTTTCACCGGGATTTCCTGAAGGACCGGGCCGTACTCATAGGTTGCCCGAAGTTCGACGAAACCGAGGCGTACGTCGAAAAGTTCAAAGAGATCTTTCTCTCCTCGGGTGTGTCCGACGTGACGATCCTCATTATGGAAGTGCCGTGCTGCTCCAAACTGCCCCTCATCGTAAAGGAGGGGCTCGCACGGTCAGGCAAAAAAGTGCCCCTGGAAGTGGCCGTGGTAAGCGCGCGGGGAGAGATCCTCAGGCGCACGCCGGCGGCCGCATGACCATACCGCCGCACCCTTCATTTGACCGGGGGCCGCAAGGTCCCCGGATCCCACCTTCCCGAGATTACTTGTCGGTTCTCAGGATATGGCTCAATATATAGTTGATGAGGGACAGGACGATACTGAAAAACATGGCGGCCCAGAAGCCGCTCACCCGAAAGCCGTCCACCACCCAGGACGCAAGCAATATGAGGAAGGCATTGATGACGAAGGTAAAAAGGCCGAGGGTCAGAATATTGATGGGAAGGGTGACCAAAATAAGCACCGGCCTGACAAGGGCATTGACGATACCGAGGAAAAGCGCCACCCACAGCGCGGTGAGAAAACCTTCTACCGCCACCCCGGGGATCACATAGGTCGCCGCGATCACGGAGACCGTCATAATCAGCCAACGAAGAAGAAGACGCATGATAAAGACAGTATATAGTCTCTAGTCGCAAGTCGCTAGTGAAAAGAGTAAAAAGGCAGTCTCTAGTCTCTAGTCTCTAGTCAAAATCATAGCAATTCAGCTCTCTAATTCCACCCGGGACCGCGAGTGATCACTGCCTCTACAGTTTTTCTACTAGCGACTAGAGACTAGCGACTAGCGACTGCCTTTTTACTAACGACTAGAGACTAGCGACTGCCTTTATGTTATTCTTTTTCAATTATGGACGTTACTGCGCGATGTTATGGCTGTCTTCGGGGGCTGGTTGAGAAGACCGTCTCACTTTCCGGGGGGGACGGGGCGGCTTTTTCCTCCACGATCGGGCTCCTCGATCGTCTTTATGCCGCTCATGCCACGCCGCCTGCCATTGCGAACAGGCTCCTTGCTCATATCAAAGAGCGTACCGGGTGCTACGACCCTTTCGAGCCTATTAAGAAAATCGAGCTGGAGAGGGCCCGCTCGGCGAGAGTGCGCCTTGAAAGCCGTTTCGAGCCTACTTTACTCGGAGCGCTCACAAGCTCGGCCCTGGGAAACTCCACCGACTTTTTCGTGGAGGGGGCTTTTGACCCCGACGATTTCCGCTTTTATATCGATCTGGATAAAATCGAAGAGGAGATTTATACTAAAAAGGGGATGGCCCTTATTCTGGGGGATAACGTGGGAGATTTTTTCTTTGACATCCCCCTTATACGGTTCCTCGAGGGCCTCGGCAGGCATGTCTTTTACGCGGTACGGGAGCACCCCGTGCAGAACGATCTGTCCATGAAAGAGGTTGCCTCCTATCAACTCGGGGAAATGCACGGGAATATCATTTCCACGGGCACTGCGGAGGTAGGCATCACGCGGGAGCAGATCACCGGAGCGGTGAAAAATCTCTGGGAGGCAGACGGCGTGGTCATCGCGAAAGGCATGGGAAATTACGAGACCATCTCCCAGTTTGACCCCGGCCGGACGATTATTCACATTATGAAAATAAAATGCGAGGCCGTGGCGGAAGACGTGGGCCGCCCCGTAGGCTCCTATATCACTATTTCACTCGGAGAGGAAAATGGCGGGTAAGAAAGATTATTACGAGATTCTGGGCATCGCGAGAGGGGCATCCGAAGAGGAGATGAAGAAGGCGTACCGTAAGCTCGCCCTCAAGTACCATCCCGACAAGAATCCCGGCGACAAGGCCGCGGAAGAAAAGTTCAAGGAGATAAGCGAGGCCTATGCGGTCCTCTCCGATAAGGACAAGAGGACCCAATACGATACCTACGGCATGGGCGGTTTTCAGCAGAGGTACTCCGAAGAAGACATCTTCAGGGGATTCAGCATGGGAGACCTCTTTAAAGACCTCGGCTTCGGCGGCGGCGATATGTTCACCACCATTTTCGGCCGCCAGGCGGGCAGGGGAGGAGGCAGGCAACGGCAGCAGCAGAACTACGACTTCCGTGATTTCATCACCCATCCGCAGCAGGGGGGTCCCGAGCCGGGCCTCGACATCCATTACGAGCTCGAGATACCTTTTATGGATGCCGTAAAAGGCAGCCAGAAAAAGGTTTCCTTTGCCACGCCCATGGGAACCGAAGAGGTGAACGTAAAGATACCCGCCGGCATCTCTACAGGCAAGAAGCTCAGGCTCCAGGGAAAAGGGAACGCCGACCCCCGTACGGGGATGCAGGGCGACCTCTATATTACGATAAAAGTGGGAGATCATCCTGTATTTAAAAGAACGGGCAACGACCTCTACGTCACCAAAGAAATCAAGATCACCGACGCGCTGCTCGGCGCGGAGGTGGAGGTACCCTCCATCGACGGCCATAAGCGGGTGAAGATACCTGCCGGCACCAAGGGCAATGCCAAGGTGCGTCTCAAGGGGCTTGGCGTCCCTGACGGCAAAGGGGCAGCGGGGGATCAGTACGTACAGGTCGTGGTGGAGGTCCCGAAGAAGCTGACGGAGAAGCAGAAAACGCTCGTCGAGGAGCTGAGGCGGGAGGGTCTCTGATGCTGCCGCGACGGCATATCCTCGATGTGTGTGAATTCGTGCGTAACAAGGAGGATCTCCTCCCCATGTGCACGGTCACCCTCGCCGTCGACGCGATCAAGCACCTCGACCCTAAATATAAGAAGGACCACCTCGTGGAGGTCCTGGAGCTCAACGAGTTCATCTGCTATATGTTCCCGGTGCTCAGGCCCCGCAACAGGTCGCTCCTCATGCACGTGGTCTCCGACCTTCTCGGGCTCCTGCTCTACGGGGTGCCGGAGAAGACAAAGCCGTCCATACGCAATCTCGAGATTATCGATTATTCGAAGGATAACATGGAGATTTACCCGGTGATCGAAGTGTGGAACACCCTGAAAGAGAAGGTCTATGTGAAAAAGCACGGCCCTGAAGCCATTATCCAGGGCTTCATCCAGAAGATCAGGGTCGAGATGGACGTGATGGAGCACCATCCCCAGGTGGAGGAGATCTTCGACCAATCGAGGGCGTGCCTCAAGACCTGGCTTCCCTGCCTTGCCAGCTATTACGACAAGCCCGCAAAAAAGATCAGAGACCTTTTCAACGAGTGGTGGGGCCTCTGGCTCTGCGGAGAAGAGAAGGAGAAGGTCCTGGGGGCCATGATAGACCGGCTCGCCACACAGGCTGAAATGGAATATGGCGTCATCCTCGATAAGGACGAGGTTTTCCGGGCGATCCAGTCCGACCGGCTGGCCAATACGCATGAAAATCACCACTTCTCCAGGTGGTATAAAGACGGCGTAAATTTGTTGATGAAAATTTAATTTCCGGGTATTGACAAGAATACGTTCGTATCCCTATACTATCTTTAGCAATCAATCAGGCTTATTGCCAATCATTAAATCCCAGGAAGGAGCGTGATACGATGAAGGTGAAACCATTACAGGACAGGGTCCTTATCAAGAGGATCCAGGAAGAAGAGAAGACGAAGGGCGGCATCATTATCCCCGACGCGGCGAAGGAGAAACCTCAGGAAGGTATCGTAGTAGCGGTAGGTGACGGTAAAGTCCTTGAAAACGGCCAGAAAGCGGCCCTCACCGTGAAACCGGGCGACAAAATCCTCTTCGGGAAATACTCCGGAACGGAGATCAAGGTGGACGGCGAAGAGCATCTTATTCTGAGAGAAGACGACATCCTCGGAATCGTAGAAGACTAAGAAAGGAGGAACACAGGATGGCTAAAGATATTATATACGATCAGAGGGTGCGCGAGTCCCTCCTCAAGGGCGTGAATACCCTCGCCGATGCAGTCAAAGTGACTCTCGGGCCTAAAGGAAGAAACGTAATTCTCGAAAAAACCTTCGGATCCCCCAATGTCACGAAAGACGGCGTCACCGTGGCGAAGGAAATAGAGCTCGAAGACAAGTTCGAGAATATGGGCGCCCAGATGGTAAAAGAAGTGGCGAGCAAGACAAGCGACGTGGCCGGCGACGGCACCACGACCGCCACGGTCCTTGCCCAGTCGATCTACCGGGAGGGCGCGAAGCTTGTTGCAGCGGGCCATAACCCCATGGAGCTGAAAAGAGGCATCGATAAGGCTGTCGAGATCATTATCGCAGAGCTCAAAAAGGTCTCCAAACCGACGAAAGACCAGAAAGAGATCGCCCAGGTGGGCACGATTTCCGCGAATAACGACGAAGGGATCGGCAACATTATCGCCGAGGCCATGGCCAAAGTAGGGAAAGAGGGCGTCATCACGGTCGAAGAAGCGAAGAGCATGGAGACCACCCTCGAGATCGTCGAAGGCATGCAGTTCGACAAGGGATATATCTCCCCCTATTTTGTCACCAACCCCGAGAAAATGGAAGCGGTCCTCGACGAACCCCTGATGCTCATCAATGAGAAGAAGGTAAGCAACATGAAAGACCTTCTCCCCATCCTGGAACAGGTTGCAAAGATGGGTCGCACGCTCCTTATCATCTCCGAAGACGTGGAAGGCGAAGCCCTCGCAACACTGGTCGTCAACAAGCTGAGAGGGACTCTGAAAGTCGCGGCCGTAAAGGCCCCGGGTTTCGGCGACAGACGCAAAGCAATGCTTGAAGACATCGCGATTCTCACGGGCGGCCAGGTAATCTCCGAAGAGCTGGGGATCAAGCTCGAGAGCATATCCCTTAAGGACCTCGGCTCGGCAAAGAGGGTCGTGATCGACAAGGACAACACCACGATCGTGGACGGCGCAGGGGACAAGAAAGAGATCGAGGCGCGGGTAAAACAGATCCGAACCCAGATCGACGAGACGACCTCCGATTACGACAGGGAGAAACTCCAGGAAAGACTTGCAAAGTTGGTCGGCGGCGTGGCCGTGATCAATGTGGGCGCGGCAACGGAGTCTGAAATGAAAGAGAAGAAGGCCCGCGTGGAAGATGCATTGAATGCCACGAAGGCCGCGGTGGAAGAAGGTATTATCCCCGGCGGCGGCGTTGCCTTCATGAGATGCCTCCCTGCCCTGGATGCAATAAAGCTCGAAGGGGAGAGACAGTTCGGCATTCAGATCGTGAAGAAGGCCCTGGAAGACCCGCTCAGATGGATCGCCCAGAATGCCGGTCACGACGGCTCGATCATCATCGAGAAGGTGAAGAACGGCAAGGGCGGCTTCGGATTCGACGCGTCTAAGGAAGTATTCGTCGACGATATGCAGGAAGCGGGCATTATCGATCCCACGAAGGTCGCGAGGACCGCACTGCAGAATGCGGCGTCCGTTGCGGCACTTCTTCTCACCACGGATTGCATGATCGCCGAGAAGCCGAAGGAGAAGGGCGCCGGCGGTATGCCTGGTATGCCTCCCGGAGGTATGGGCGGTATGGACGGTATGTACTAAAAAAGACGATTCACCCCGGGGGGCTCTTCAGCCCCCCGATTTTTTTCCCAGGAGGTCCGGTGCCCCTTTCATTTCAATCTTCGAGTCACGGCGAGGTCGCCTTCGGCTTCTTCAATATAGAAACGGACATGATGCTCCTCAACCAGTATTTCTTCTTTGCCCGGGATTTTGCAGACCTGGTCGCGGGCCTCGCCCTTCATCCTTCCGGGCCGGCCGGGGTCGAGCTTGCCGCCTACATCCTCCCGGAAAAGGAGAGGGGGAACCTCATGGGGGCGATTCACGGGATCGACTACCGGGGATTTCTCGGCGACACCTACAGGCTCTACCCCTTCCCCAGGGAGCCCTCGGGATTCAAGCAGAATCCGGAAGGATTTCGCACGCGGGGGGTCATGGAAGAGCTTATCGCGCGCTACGCCCCCCTGACGGTGCTGACCGCGTCAATGGACGGTTCGGGGGCCTCGATCTTTTTTGGAGAATACTCCTTCACCAGGTACGGGTTTCACGAGCTCGTGAGGTACGTCTTTCGTGGCGGCTTGCCCGGGTGGAAGGACGAGGTCCGACCCGACTATGTGCGCCGCATGAGGGAAGCAGTGGAGAGGTCGACACACCCGCTCTTCGGTTTTACCCTGACCGGTTAGGTGGAATGGACCGATTGCCGCGACACACCGGGGTCCTTCTCCTGATAAAGCCTTTGCCGGGGGCCATTTTATTCCTGGCGGCCCTTCTCCTGTCCCTCCCGGCGCAGGCTGCCGGCTTATCACAAAAAATGGGGGAATGTGCGCAGATCGAGGATGACTCCTCCCGGCTCAGATGTTTCGATGGAGTCACGGGACGTCCTTCCCCGTCTCCGAACACCAGTCGGACTGCCATAACACCGGAAAAGTCGCTGCCCCCGCAGGAGACGGTAAAGGAAATGGCGAATGCTCCCGTGGTGACAGCTCCGGAGCCTTCCGTCATGTCGCGCCAGTGGGAGCTTGACGAAAAAAGCCGGTCAAAAGGCGCACTCATTAGGGGATATCGCCCCAATTACTTGCTCCCCATGGCCTACCGCTCGACTCTCAACCAGTCTCCCGGTCTCGATGTGGACAGTCAGGCCAGGCCCCAGCATTTGGAGGCGAAGTTCCAGATCAGCTTTAAGATCAAGCTGTGGCAGGACCTCTTCGGCAAAGACGTCGATCTCTGGTTCGGCTACACCCAGCTCGCCTTCTGGCAGCTGTACAACTCGGCCTTTTCCGCGCCTTTCCGGGAGACGAACTACGAGCCCGAAATTCTCCTCAATTTCCGCACCGATTATAGGTTCTTGGGTCTCAAGGGCAGGATCATCAATTTCGGCGTCAATCACCAGTCCAACGGCCGCGCCAATCCCCTTTCCAGGAGCTGGAACCGCATCGTGGCCAATTTCGGCTTTGAGAGGGACAAACTCGGTTTTCTCGTGAAGACATGGTACAGGATACCTGAAAACGCCAGCGACGACGATAACCCCGACATCACGAAATTTATGGGCAACGGCGAGTTGTGGGCCTTTTATTATTGGAGGGAGCACCGCTTCGCCGCCATGGTCCGCAATAATATGAGGGTCAACAACAAGGGCGCGATCCAGCTCGACTGGAGCTTTCCCCTGCCCTTTGTCAACACGGATAAGCTCGCCGGTTATATCCAATATTTTAACGGCTACGGCGAAAGCCTTATCGATTACGACAACACGGTGAACCGGATAAGCCTGGGCTTCATGCTCAAAGACTGGTAGGGCGACAGCGGCGTGCCTCTCCCCTTGATTTCCACTCCCCCTGGTCAAATATTATAGACAGGGTCCTTCTCTATGTCCGAGATAGGGGCTCACCGCCCCTACACCACTGTTTCCGGGAGTCGAACCATGTATGGACGCGCTCAACCACTTCATTGCCTCTTCCGCCCTTCACCGCAGGCACGCGGGAAATGCCGCTTCCTCTCCTGCGTACCTTCTTTCCCCGGAGGGGAATCGTGAAAATAGCCATCATGGGCGCCGGTATGGCGGGCGCCTACCTTTATCGCCTACTCCATTCCAGAATAGGGGATATCGACCTGTTCGATATAGGTTCCCCTACGCGCTGCGGCATAAACCCGTGCGCGTGGGGCACATCGAAGGGCTTTGAGGAGCTTGTCCGGGTAACGGGCCTCGATCCCGCGGGTTACGTGCTCAACCGGTCCGACCACCTCATGATGGACGGCATGAGGATTAAAGTGGACCTGACGATTTTCGATAAGCAACGACTCATACAAGACCTGCTCCGCGGTGCCCGGGTGTTGCAGTCCGAGCCGGAAAGAATGGGATACGACCGGATTATCGATGCCACGGGCGCGGCGCGGGCTTTTTTGCCGCCCATCAAGGACGACATCGTCCTTACCTGCGTCCAATACCGGGTAAGGGCGAAATCCCCCCTGGAACACCGCATAAAGCTGGGAAAGATCGGCTATGCGTGGTCTTTCCCCCTTTCTTCCGCCGAATACCACATAGGGTGCGGCTGCCTTCTCGCCGACGCGCGAAGTGTGCTTAAAAACCTGGGGTGGATGAAAGAGAGATTTCCCCTGGACGTGGTCTGCTCCTGCACGGGCAAGATCCGCCTCACAGGGGTCCATCGGTCGGGCCCCGTCGTCGAGTCCCGCAATGGAGGCCCGGAGGTGTGGGGCGTGGGGGAGTCGATCGGCTGCGTCGCGCCTCTCACGGGGGACGGCATTGTCTCGGGCATGCGGTCGGCCCAGCTCCTCCTCGACTATTGGAATGACCGCTCCGGGTATGAAAAGGCCCTGTTCAGGGAATTCAGGTGGATGGACGGGGAGAGGAGGGTGATGGATAAGCTCAGGCGAGACGAAGCCCTTGCACTGAAAGATGCGCTCATATTAAAGAGGAATTCGCGAAGGATAGGCGTGGAAGTGCCGCTCCGAGATGCGGCACTCTTCCTCGGTCATTTGAGGTAGCCCGCACAGCCCTCTCACGGGTCCTGTGTTTCGTCCTTTTTTCCGTGCCCCTTCTCCTTGTCGAAACGAAAAAGGCTCTCGGGGACCCCCATGTTCAGTTCCGGATTTCTAAACTGGGCGATCCTCTCCACCTTGCCTCCCGCCGTGGTCTCTCTCACCTCCCTCGGCAGCCATGAGCGGGTATCGATAGTGAACTGATACAGGATCTCCCGATCTCTCCGGAAATGGTCGAGGGCAAGTACCCGTATAATTGCCTCTTCATTACCCTCCCACGCCTCCACAGGTCCTCTTCGCTCATTCGTGCAGGCAGCTCGTATATGGTCAATCATGTGCCCCACATCCGACGTGTCGATGGTCTGGCCGGAAGATTTCCTCAGAAGCCGGTTATCCAACGCGAGGCGGAGGGTAAAGAAGGGGACGAGTCCCCGTACTGCCACCTTGCCGTTTTTATCCGGATAGATGACTACCAGGCCGGGATGGGGTGAAAGGAAATCGAGGCGTATTGATTTGGGCCTTCGGAAGGTATAGAAAAAATGCTCCTCTTCGACTGAGCCGCCCTCTCCATAGTTTTTGACTTCTACCTCGACCCGATAGTCGCGGATCGGCGCGTATGCCCTCTCCACCTTGTCGAGAATAGCGCGCCAGTCCTGGGATGCCTGCCCGAATAAGGGTGAGCAGGAAAGGAGCGAAAGAAAAAGGAGGAGTAATCGAGAGAAGAGTGACATATTTTACCGATAACGCCGCTTCCACCTCTTGTCAACGCAGGTGAGCGCAATTATAGGGGCTCGCGTCGCCCCCTCCGATAGCAAAAGCTATCGGAGCCTCCCCTTCTCGCCCGCGGTGCGGGCTACATCACGCAGACGAGTTGTCATTTCACCTTCGTTTAAACCCCGCTCTGAATCGTAATTGGATGTGGGGACTTTTTTGCGCTCCGTTATAGGGGCTCGCGTCGCCCCCTCCGATAGCAAAAGCTATCGGAGCCTCCCCTTCTCGCCCGCGGTGCGGGCTACATCACGCAGACGAGTTGTCATTTCACCTTCGTTTAAACCCCGCT
>DASXUJ010000065.1 GCA_036504895.1 Syntrophorhabdaceae bacterium | reverse complement strand
AAAGACTAAAGACTAAAGACTAAAGACTAAAGACTAAAGACTAAAGACTAAAGACTAAAGACTAAAGACTAAAGACTAAAGACTAAAGACTAAAGACTAAAGACTAAAGACTAAAGACTAAAGACTAGAGACTACCTTGATCCGGTAATTCGGGTTATACTAATTTTTATTGTAAATACAGGAGGAGAGAAATATGAAGGCTGTAGCCATAAATGGAAGTCCCCGTAAGGGAGGAAACACCGAGGTCCTTCTAAGAAAGGTGCTGAAGCCGCTCACGGAAGCGGGGTGGGAGACGGAGTTCGTTCAGCTTGGGGGAAAGAAGATCAGGGGTTGCACGGCATGTTACCGGTGTTTCACCACCAAAGACGGCCGGTGCAGCGTAGATAACGATGTCTTTAACGAGTGCTTCGAAAAGATCCGTGGCGCCCAGGCGGTAATCCTTGGAACACCGACGTATTTTACCGACGTGAGCGCCGAAATGAAGGGCCTTCTCGACCGTGCGGGATTGGTGAGCATAGCCAATGACGGACTCCTCCGTGGCAAAATAGGGGCGGCAGTAGTCGCGGTACGGCGGGGCGGCGGCACCCACGCCTTCGATACGATCAACCATATGTTCCTCATGTCCGGGGTGATCGTACCCGGCTCGACATACTGGAATCTCGGATTCGGCCTGGAAAAAGGCGAGGTAAAGGACGACGAAGAGGGCTTGCGGAACATGATGGACCTGGGCAAAACCATCGCCTGGCTAGGCGCGGCTATGGCCCCCCGAATGGATAGTTACCCCAAAGCCATAACAGCTGAGGGACGATAGAGCCAACCGTCGTAGACCGTCTCTTTATAGTCTTTCACTATCGACTAGAGACTAACGACTATCGACTGCCTTTCGACTATCGACCGCGTCTCGGCTGTCACAATTATGACCTCTCGTCCAATATGTGACGAACTGCCTCGGCCATTTCGCGGTTTTCGAGAGGTTTCATGAGAAAGGCTTGAATCCCCGCCTCCTTGGCCTTCGTTGGTGAGATGTCTTCGCTGTATCCTGTGCAGATAATGATCGGGATATTGCCTCTGAGTCTCAGCAACTCCATTGCGAGATCCATTCCCGTCATGTGAGGCATTGTAAAATCGGTAACTACCAGATCGAACGTATCCGGTTCTTCCCGGAAGATCTCCAGGGCTTCTTTACTGCTCGTGGTCGCGACCACTTCATAACCGAGTCTGTTCAATCTCTGTCTGTTCAATTCGACCAGAAGGTCCTCATCATCCACCACCAATATGCGCTTCTTTCCTGCTGTCGAAGAAAAGACTCCTGCGTGTTCTTCGGATCGATCCATTCTTTTTTCCGGGGGACATCCATATATGTTTACCCTCATAGTTTCCTTTCCTCGTAAATTTCGTATGTCTTAATGCAAATTTGATTCCAAAAAAACGACTAGCGCCGAGCATGAAATCAAGAGGTTTCTTGTCCACGGATTTGATCTGCCAAACCATAGTGTCTTATTTCCCCTCGCCTTCAGCTTTCGTGTGTCTGATTGCTGATGAGTCCGCACTGTAGGGGAATGGCGAGACTCTCCGGTTCCGCGGCAGTTCAGTCGGCCGCACCTGTTCTTTATCGAATATCCAGTGGGATTCTTAAGGCGACAGGGACCGTGTTCAATAGGACATATCGCGTTTTTTGCTGCAGTTTATCGCGAAGGGGTTAGTTGAGTTTCAGGGCGACCCTGGTGATTCCGTCGGGCAACCGGGTCGATTTAAACCCCATTTTTCTGCTGAGGCCCAACATTTTAGTATTCTCCGAGAGCACGATTCCGTAAATCTCGGGAAGACCTTTGTCCAATGCAATTCCAATGGTGAGGTCGAGGAGTTTTTCCCCAAGGCCTTGTCTTTGGAAATCGTCGGAGACGAGAAGGGCAAACTGCCCGTATTCCGTGTCGGGTTCGACAATGAGCCGTCCGCCGCCGATGATTTTTTTGCGATCGCGCTCTTTCAGTTCAACGGCAATGGCGATCTCTCTATCATAATCTATGTTGCAAAAATGCATCAGCATCTTGTGATTGATCTCCATAGCGCCGAAAAACCTCACACGAAGCGTTTCTTCGGACAGGGCGGACATCATTTCCTTTATCAGGGGTTCATCTTCGGCCTTGATCGGTCGCAACAATACTTCTCTTCCGTCACGGATTTTCCAGGGCATGATATACCGGGACGGATAGGGCATGATCGCAAGGTGTGGGTATTGCCTATCGCTCTTTCGATAATTGCCGTCGATCTGAATCGTTGCCGCTCTTGCGTAGACCCGGTAATCGGGCAGCACCACCGCTTCAATTTCAACCTCGGCGATCTCTGGAAAATCTGCAACGAAATTGGCAAAGTTAATGAGAAATTCTTCCATGAGGTTCGCACCGGATTCGTTTCCCCAAGGGAACTCTGCGTCCTCCATCAAGCGTTTTGCCAGAACTTGATTGAGTGGCGGCAGCCCAACGGCAAAACCGGAGCGGTACCTATTCTTGCCATTCATCGATATAAGAAGAATTATGGTCCCGAAATCGATATCTCTCATCGACCTTACCGCCCATTCATCGATGGCCGGCTCCGAACCTCCCGTTCCCTCTTCCCATGTCTCTTTTTCCAGGAGGGGGAACCCGTAGTTTCGGATAAATTGGGTCCCTTCCTCCCCGGTAAGGACCTCCTTATGTTCTTTTCCCGCATTTTGTATGATTGCCCTTAAATGATTTGTCAGTCTCATTTTATTTTCGGGGAGTTCTTCGGGTGTCTCGTTCACCACCATGATATTTCTGTGGTAATTATACATGTACATATACGCCCTGACTGCGTCTTCCGGGGTGTCATAGACCGGTATGCCTGTTTTTTTGAGGATTTCGATGCCTTCCTGTGAATATTGGCGTCCCATCCAGACTGCAATAAGCGGCTTGGCTGTCTTCATGGCAGGCCCGGCAATCTGCCTTGCCAGCTCACAGGGGTCACAAAAAGGGGATGGCGTATAAATAATGAGGGCGCCGTCGACTTCGTCCTCTTTCAAACAGACAGCTAATGCGGCTAAATAATGTTCGATTCCCGCCCGTGCGGATAAGACGACAGGACCGATCCCCCTCGGGGAATCGGTCTTTATGTCTTTAAGGGCCTCCACGCCTTGTCCGGAAAACCCGGCAAGGCGGCCTTTCTGCTCTATAAGGATATCAGTCGCTATTATGCCCATGCCACCCGAATTAGTGATAACGGCCAGTCTGGAACCTTTCGGGAGAGACTTGGAGACAAGAACCGCGGCAGTATCGAAAAAATCCTCCGTCTCTTTTGCCCTCACTATGCCCACCCGTTTGAAAGCAGCATCGTAGGCCATGTCGTTTCCGATTTCCGGACCTGAACCTATTTTTGTGGTTTGCGGATATCGCCCGGGTTTTAAGACCACAATAGGCTTATTTCTCGCAAAACATCGTGAAGCGCTCAGGAACTTCCTCGCATCTTTTATCTGTTCGAGATAAATCATGATACTTCTGGTGAAGTAATCTTCCTGGAGAAAATCGATGAGATCGGCAAAATCAACATCGACCATAGAGCCAAGGGATGCGAACATGCTGAGACCGATATGATTATCTATACCCCAGTAACACATCGCGCTTCCCATGGTGCCGCCCTGAGAGATAAAAGCCGTGTTTCCCGGTAAGGGGCGAATGGGAAGGAAGGTGGCATTCAGCCTGTCATTGGGCAACATGATGCCGCTACTGTCCGGTCCGATTATCCTTAGACCGTAATTCTTCCTTATCTCCCGCAGTCCCTTTTCAAGATCTATTCTCTCCTCCGTAGTGGCACAGGGACCGGAGGAAAGAATAACCGCCCCTTCCACTCCCCCTTTACCGCACTCTGCGGCCACATTTAAAACCAGTTCATCGGGTAGGGCAATGACCGCAAGATCGATGTGCTCGGTGATATCGGAGATAGAGGGATAGCAATCGAGGTGAAGCACCTTCCTCTTATCCCGATTTACCGGAAATAGTTTCTTCCCGCCCGAGGAGAGCAGGTTGTCGAGCACGGATCTTTCGACGGAGCCTTCCCGGTCGTCCGCGCCTATGAAGGCAATAGTCTCCGGATTAAGCGTCTTCTTCAGGTCGCCCACGGCTGCTCCAGGTCGCTGGAATTTGTCTCCATTGTCCCCCAGTTTCAAATATATTTCAAGGATGATCTCATGAAAAGCCTATGTTCGCCCTATTCGTTCCTTCCAATCTTTTGTTGACATGACCTTATTTTTTTTCCGAAGGCAATGCCCAGCTTTGTCATCCTGTGCCTCAAAGTGTTGGGATGGAGGCCGAGGAGTTCGGCCGCCCCGCCGGGACCGTGTATCTTCCCCATGGTTGCCGCAAGGACATCCCGAATGTGGGTAGCCTCTACCTCTTCAAGGCGTCGGAAGGTGCGATCCGGTCCCTCCCTTCCCCTTTCAGGCATCTCTTCTGAAGGGGCCAGGAGGTCCGGGAAATGGAGAGGTTCCCCTTTGCCGAGCACAATAGCCCGTTCTATCACATTATCGAGCTCGCGAACATTTCCCGGCCAATGATATTCGAGGAGCCGGTCCATCGAGGTGGGGCCCAGTTGCGGGAGACCGGGCAATGCCATCTCCCGGGCCTTCCGCTCCATGAGGTAATAGACGAGGGCCGGGATATCCGTCTTTCTTTCTCTGAGAGGTGGCAGGAAAATGGGGAAGACGTTGAGCCGGTACCAGAGGTCTTCCCTGAAGGAACCCTTGCCGACCATGCTCGCGAGGTCCCGGTTGGTTGCCGCGATGATCCGGACGTCCACCATTATAGGGGAGGCGCCGCCCACTCTTTCGAATTCCTTTGTCTGGAGCACCCGTAAGAGCCGCACCTGTACCGCGGGGGGAAGCTCCCCCACCTCGTCGAGGAAGAGGGTGCCTTCGTGGGCCCGCTCGAAGCGCCCCCGTTTCCGGTTGATCGCGCCGGTAAATGCCCCTTTTTCGTGGCCGAAGAGCTCGCTGTCCACCAGGCCCTCGGGCAGGGCGCCGCAGTTCACTTTGATAAAGGGTCCGCCCCTGCGGCCGGAAAGGTTATGGATCGCATTGGCGATCACCTCCTTACCCGTGCCCGTTTCCCCGAGCAAAAGGACGGGGCTCGCGAGGGGCGCCACCTGGCGCACCATTTCCATGGTATGGCGAAGGCCGAACTCCTCGCCCACCACGGTCTCGCCCGAGCGCCGGGCCAACTCCCGCTGAAAGTAACGGCTTTCGTCGGCCAGGGCCTCGCTCAACCGGAGGACCTGATCATGCTGGAGGCTGTTCGACAAGGCCATCCCGAAAGGCTCATTGAGAAGGGCGAAGAGACGCGCGTGCTCCCCCGTAAAGGCGTCAGGGCCGTCGGCACGCAGGACAACTGTGCCGGGGCGGTGATCCTCGAGGGTAAGACGCATCACGAGAACGGAAGAATCCGGTTTTCCCAAGGCCCTCCCCATGAGCCTGGTGGCGGGGTCCTCCTGAGGTCGGTTCACCACCTGGACGTAGGGCGTTTGTTCGGTTTTAAGTGCCAGGGAGGGATCGAAGGGCATGGGTATTACCCCGCCCACGGTCGTGCCGCCTGAGGAGTCCGCCCGCGCGACCGTGCGGACTGCCTTGAGTCCGAAGTCATAAATATGGAGGAATAGCTCGTCAGCCGGCATCATCGTCCCGAGATACGACAGGGTCTTCAAGAGAGCATTCTCAATCTTCAAGGTGCTCAATATGGCAAGACAGGCCTTGCGAAAAAAATCGTTTTCATCAATCATGGCGGATTGCACTCACCTTTTGTCTTTTTAAGTACCATATATGGGAATTATAGATAGTACTACCATATGTGGTTAATAATGTCACCATATATGGTAATAGAACCATTCTCCTATTGCGGTAAGTATATGAAAATATGGTGGTATCTTCTGTGGCATGGGAATGGCAAAGAAAAGAGACAGGAGTGCAAAGAACCCATAGCAGAGAGAAGGAGGACCACCATGATACCCTTTACCGCAGAACAATTTTTAGCCCTTTTTGCCCGTTACAACCTCGCGATCTGGCCGCTCCAGATCATCTTTTATTTCATAGGCGCCGCCGCGATCCTGCTTCTCATGAGACACAAAAGAGGGAGCGACCGGATCGTTTCCGCAATCCTGTCCTTCCTGTGGCTCTGGAACGGCATAGCCTACCATTTTCTCCATTTTTCCCAGATAAATCGCGCCGCCGTTTTCTTCGGTATTCTTTTCGTGGTGCAGGCGATTCTCTTTGCCTATTTCGGAGTGATCAAGGGGGAGATGGCCTATGGCCTCAAGAAGATCGGGCCACGGCAGGTCTTCGGGCTTGCGGTCATCGCCTATGCAATGGGCATCTATCCGGTTCTCGGAGCGCTGGCGGGCCACGGCTTCCCCTTCTCACCCATGTTCGGCGTGGCGCCCTGTCCCACCACCATCTTTACCTTCGGCCTCTTCCTTCTCACTACCCGCTCCGTGGCCTCACCCCTCCTCGTCATTCCCCTTTTCTGGTCCGTGATAGGGTTCGGCGCGGCCCTGAGCCTCGGAATCACCGAGGACATAGGGCTCATCGTCGTCGGCGTGTCGAGCGTCATTATCCTGGTGATGCAGGGACGGAGGGTGAAGAATATTCACCGGTTGTTCCATGGGGTTGCCCGTTGAAATTATCCTGTCCCATGACATACTATAAGGAAAGGGAGGTGGCGCAATGGCAGGATACATCGAAGCAAGGAGCCGGGCGAGCCTCTTTTTCTGCCTCTTGGTGGTTCTTGCTCTTATGGCGCCGGCCCTTCACGCGGCCGGAGATGGAAAGGAGGCAGGAAAAGTGAGGGGCCAGGGAGGCGAGCAGGGCCTTCTCGACGAATGTGCTGCCAGGGGGACGGTGAAGGTACTCGTAAAGGTGCCACTCGGAAACGGCAAAATCTCCGCGACAGAGGAACAAAAAGGCGCTGCAATCGCCGAAGCCCAGGACCGTCTCGTGAGGGAGCTTTCGGAAAAGGGGCTGAAGCCCGTCCAATCCTACAAGTACAGGTATACGCCCTTGATGGCGATGACGGTGGATACGGAGGTCCTTAAAGCCCTTCTCGCCTCGGATAACGTGGAAAGCGTCGAGGCGGACATACCGGTGCGGCCGACAAAAGGCGCCGGATAGGTATCGCCGGATGAGATCCTATTCAGCTATCACTTCATAAAACTCAGGAGAAGGACCCCCATCGAGAAGGGGTGTCACCCGTCTGCCCGCTTCCGTATGGGCAGCACTCGCCTGCATGGCAATAAACCCCTCCCGGCTTTCATACTCCACGATAGAAACATAATTCCCCCCATCCCCAGGCTTAAGAAGCCTCCGCGCCACAAAACCCTTCATAGGACGCAACTGATCATTAGACCAGGAAAACCACTCCAGAAATTCTTCCTCCTTTCCGGGTTTAAGAGAAGGAAAACGGACAAGAGCTATAAACATGAGCGACTCCTTTTTTTCAAACTATATCACAAAGACTGTCAGCCGCCAATTGTTCGCAAGGCGAGGTAGTACCCCCCGTGTCAAAGTAAGGGGGGATGGGGGGAGCATTCGCCGCCTTTTTCCGCCCCAAGTTTTGTCTGCCCGGAGCGTGCACGGGAGCACATCAGGCAAGCCCTTCCGCCCCTCCCCGTGTTGACAATTCCAGGCCCTAAAGGTTATAAAAGATAGATTCCATTCAGGAGGCTGATCTGGCACATTTCATTCAATTCCGAACAATTCCCGATCACCGGGGCAACCTGACGGTGATCGAAAAAGAGATCCCCTTCGAGATAAAGCGTATCTACTACATATACGGGGTGCCCACTGATTCGGTCAGGGGCGAGCACCGGCACTTCAAGACCGTCCATGCCCTGATCTGCCTCAAGGGGAGCCTCGAGATATATGCCAATAACGGAAAGACGGAAGAGAACTTTGTCCTTGACAGGCCCGACCGGGGGCTCATAGTCCCGCCGGAGGACTGGCATTCCATGTATAACTGGAGTAAAGACGCCTTCCTCCTGGTCCTCGCGTCGGAGTATTACGATCCCGCCGAGTATATCGCGGAAGCCTATCCATGATTGAGTACGAGAACCTGGGGCAATTCAACCGGCCCTTCTTTGATGAACTCCTTGGGAGCTTCAGAGATTCACTCGAACGGGGATGGTTCGTCCTTGGGAAGAAGGTGGAGGGATTCGAGAAGGAGTTCGCCGCGTACACGGGCTGCCGTCACTGCGTGGGAGTGGGTTCGGGCCTCGACGCCCTTATCCTGTCGCTTTTGGCCCTGGGCCTCGAAAAGGGTACCGAGGTCATCGTCCCTTCGAATACCTATATCGCCACGATCCTTGCCGTAATCCACGCCGGTCTGAAACCCGTCCTCGTGGAGCCCGACATAAAAAGCTATAACCTCGACCCCGCGAAAATCGGGGAAAAGATCACCCCCCGGACCGGTGCGCTCCTCGTCACCCACCTCTACGGCAAGGTCTGCGACATGGGACCCATCATGGAGACCGCGGCGGCACACGGTCTCAGGGTGGTGGAAGACTGCGCCCAAGCCCATGGCGCAAAGTACAGGTCGAAGAAGGCAGGGGCATTTGGAGATTTCGGGGCCTTCAGTTTCTATCCCACCAAGAATTTGGGCGCCCTCGGAGACGGGGGCGGGATCACCACGGGCGACGACGAGCTGGCCGAAAAGATCAGGAAGCTGAGAAACTACGGGTCCGGGATGCGCTATAGAAACGAGCTCGTGGGGTTTAATTCCCGTCTCGATGAGATCCAGGCCGGATTCCTTTCGATCAAATTAAAAAAGCTGGATGAGATCAACGGCCACAAGAGAGATCTTGCCCGGCTCTACCACGATTATCTGAAAGAAGACTTCATAAAGCCCGAGGTAAAAGAAGATTTCTTCGATGTCTACCACATCTATTCGATCCGCCATCCCGAGCGCGACAGGCTGAGAGATTATCTTTTGAATGAAGGGGTGAAGACGGATATCCATTATCCCCTCCCTCCCCACAGGCAGGACGCACTTATTGGGGTTGTCGATGATGGGCCTTACCCTGTTTCGGAAGAGATCCATAAAACCATCTTGAGCCTCCCTATCTCGTTTTTCCATCAGGAAGATGAGATATTAAAGGTTATCGAGGTCATGAACCGCTTTTAAACAAGAACCTCACCCCTCCGGTTAACGGAGATCCGTCGCATGTCCCCTTTGCAAAAAATAATCGAAGTGCTTATGTTAGCCAATGGAGAGGCCGCGCAAAAAGCGAGGGGATTCTGTCATTTTCCTCCGAAAGTCCTCCGTACCGGCCTTTCATAAGGAGGTATAAAATGGCGGAATCACAGGGAGCGAAGATGGACGTAAAGGAAATGATGGAAATTTATGAGAAGCTTGCCATCCCGGGAGACCCTCATAAACTTCTTGCCGCGCTGGAGGGGAGTTGGACTACGAAGACCGTTTTTTGGATGGAGCCGGGCAAGCCGCCCATGGAGGCCACCGGCACGTGCGAGCAAAAAATGATCATGGACGGGCTCTTTTTGGAGCAGGTGTATGGTGGAGATATGATGGGGAAAAAATTTACCGGCATCAACATCATCGGATATAATAATTATACGGGGCGGTATGGCTCCGTCTGGATCGATAATATGGGCAGCGGCATTTACTGCTTCGAAGGGTCCGAAGGTCCGGACGGAAAGAGCATCATTCAGGAGAGCCGTTATGACGACCCGGTTCAGGGCGCGACCCGGTGGCGCAGCATAATGAGGATCAGGGATGACCGCACGGTCCTCTACGAGGCCTCGATCACCGGAAAAAGCGGCAAGGAAGAGAAGATGATGGAGATGACCCTTACCCGGAAGGCCTGATTCATCTCCTTGCCTGAAGCATCACCCCGGCAGGATTTTTTGGACGCGAGAGGAGAGGTAATGGCGGGAAAAGCGATCTGGAAGGGCTTTATCCATTTCGGGGAATTCAGTGTGCCGGTCAAGCTCCATACGGCGGTCAGGGAGCAGGGAATCCAATTCCACCTCCTTCATGAGACGGATCGGGTGAGGCTCGCACAGAAGATGATCTGCGCATATGAAAAACTTCCTGTTCCCAGGGAAGAGCAGGTGAAGGGATTCGAGGTGGAGGAAGGGAAATATGTCATTGTGGACCCTGAAGAGCTGGAACACGCCGACCCCGAGGTGAGCCGGGCGATCGAGGTCCATGAATTCGTGAAGGCCGGCTGGATCGACCCGATTTTCGTCGACCGCACCTATTACCTCGGACCCGATGCGAGTACCGGGCAGTATAAGGCCCTGGCCGGGGCTATGGGGGAAACGGGCGTGGAAGGGGTATGTACCTGGGCCATGAGAAAGCGCTCTTATTTCGGGGCACTCAAGGTGGAAGGAAAGGTCCTGCGCCTTCAGACCTTGAGGTATGCAGACGAGGTGATGGCAATCGGCGCCCTTGAATTGCCGGATATTGCCGTGTCTCAGAAAGAGCTGGAGATCGGCGCCGAATTGATCGGGAAGCTGACCGTTCCTTTCGAGCCCGCAAAATTTCAAAACGAGCACCTGAAAAAAGTGCAGGAGCTGATCGAGAAAAAGGTCAGGGGCGAAGAGATCGCCATCAGGCGTGTGAGGCGGGTGAAACCGACGGAGTCGGACAAACTGCTTCAGGCCCTGGAGGCGAGCCTGAAGAAGGTCGCCTGAAATGAGAGGCCGCCGCTCGAGCCCTCCCCGGGCAAGGAAGCCGCCTGAAGGCGGCAGTGAGATAACCCCCCATGTGATGTGGACCGGCACGATCAGTTTCAGCCTTGTGGCAATTCCGGTCCAACTGACAAAGGCAGTCGATTCGGGCCGAGTCTCTTTCCGGATGCTCCACGAAAAGGAATATTCCCCCCTCCAGAGAAAGATGTATTGCCCCGAGGAAGACAGGGAAGTCCCCCCGGACGAGATCGTGAGGGGCTATGAGATAGGACCGGACAAATATGTGCTCGTCGCGGATGAGGAATTGGAGTCGGTGTCGCCCGAGCGGAGCCGCACCATAGAGATCGTCGAATTCGTGGACCTGAAGGAGGTGGATACGATCTATTATGACCGCCCCTATTACCTCGTCCCCACGAAGGGCGGCGAAAAGGCCTACAGGCTCCTGGTGGAGGTGATGGCCCGGACCCGGAAAGCGGGGCTGGCAAAACTGATACTGAGCGAGAGGGAGTATCTCGTGGCGCTCAAGAGCACGGGGGCCGCCCTGACCGTGATTACTCTCCATTACCAGGACGATATCCTGTCCCCGGTCGAGCTGGAGATCAAAGGCGGAGAGGGACCGGGAGAAAGGGAAGTCATGGAAGAGATGAAGGGCGCGATCAGGAAAATGACCGGCTCTTTTGACCCGGCTAAATATGCGGACGAGCGGCGAAAGAAAATCATCGAGCTCATAAAAGAGAAAGTGAAGAAGGCAGCGCCCGTAGAAGCCCCCCAAGGGGTCGAAGGGGAAGAACAGGCAGGGCCGGCCGACCTGATGGCCGTGCTCGAGGAGAGCTTAAAAAAGGTGAAAAGAGACCGGTGAGTAAAACATTTGCCGACGTGGCGGGGAAAAGATTATCTCTCGCCAACCTGGACAAAGACTTCTATCCCTCCTATGGCTTTACCAAGGCCCAGGTCCTCGATTACTACTTCCGTATCTCTCCTTACATGCTGCCCCATCTCAAAGACCGGGCCCTTACCCTGAAACGGTATCCCGACGGCGCGGAAGGGGATTCCTTTTTCGAGAAGCGCTGCCCCGTCCATCGCCCCTCCTGGGTCCCGACCGGGGAGATCCCCCTCGAGGGAGGCGAGCGGATGACCGTCTGCCTCGCCAACGACCTCAATACCCTCATCTGGGTGGAGAACCTCGCATCCCTCGAGCTCCATGTCCCCCTGGCGAGGGCCGATGCCCCCGAGGCGCCCGATTCCGTGGTCTTTGACCTCGATCCCGGCGAAGGTGCCGATATTATCGACTGCGCGAAGGTCGGATTTATCATCAGGGATCTCCTCATTGGCCTCGGCCTGAAAAACGTGGTAAAGACTTCGGGCAGAAAAGGGCTTCACGTCTATGTGCCACTTGACCGTTCGGAGACTACCTTCGACGATACAAAGCTTTTCTCGAAAAGCGTGGCGGAGATCCTCGCCCGAAACTACCCCGACCTCATCACCGCGAAGATGGCGAAGGAGTATAGAAAGGAGAAAGTCTTTATCAACTGGTCGCAGAATGACGCATCGAAGACTATGGTCTGCATCTATTCACTACGGGCGGCGAAAAAACCGACCGTATCCTTTCCCCTCACGTGGGAAGAGCTCGAAGAGGCGGTGGAGAAAGGCAACAGGGAAAAACTCGAGATTACCCATTCCGAGGCGTTGGCCAGGGCTGAAAAGACGGGCGACCTCTTCCGGGCGATGATCTCCGGGACCCAGAGACTCCCCAATGTCTGATATGGGATCTCTTAAAGATTACGAGAAAAAGCGGAAGTTCGACGAGACCCCGGAGCCGAAGCCCGACAATCAACCCCCCAAAGAGCACCTTATTTTCGTCATCCATAAGCATGCGGCGCGGGCACTCCATTACGACCTCAGGCTCGAGCTGGAAGGGGTGCTCAAGAGCTGGGCCGTACCGAAGGGGCCGACCCTCGACCCGAAGGTGAAAAGGCTCGCTCTCATGGTGGAAGACCATCCCTTCGATTATAAGGATTTCGAAGGATTGATACCCGAAGGAAATTACGGCGCGGGCAGCGTGATCATCTGGGATAAAGGCACCTATCACCACCCCTCGGCCGTCGGGCCCGAAGAAGGGGAGAAGCTCCTTCGGGAAGGGCTGAAAAAAGGGGATTTCAAGTTCGTCCTGGAAGGGGAGAAGGTGCGTGGAGAGTTTGCCCTGGTGAAGACAGGAAAGGACGGGAATTCGTGGCTTCTCATCAAAAAGAAGGACCGATTTGCAACGGGGGAGGATATTTTGGGCCTCAATCTCTCCGTGGAGTCCCACAGGAGCCTCGAAGACATTTCGGGAGAGGCGCCGAAGGAGGCGTTCCGCCGGAAGAAGGTGAGCCAGATTCGCGCAAGGGAGACACAGGAAGGGGACGTTCTCAGGGGCGCACCGGCCGGGCCCATGCCCCATCTCGTCAAGCCCATGCTCGCCACATTGATCAAGGAACCCTTCAACAACCCGGACTGGCTTTTCGAGATAAAATGGGACGGATACCGCGCCATTGCGGAAATTAAAGGAGGGAATGTCTCCCTCTATTCCCGGAACCTGCTCTCTTTGGGCAAGAAGTTCTCCCCTGTCGTCGATTCCCTTAAGCTGCTCAGATTTGAAGCGGTTCTCGACGGGGAGGTGGTGGCCGTAGACGAGGATGGACGGCCCGATTTCCAGATGCTCCAGGACTTTCAGAAAACGGGGAAGGGTCACCTCATCTACTATCTATTCGATATCCTTTATTTCGAGGGTCGTGACCTGACCCGCCTGCCCCTGCTCAAGCGGAAGGAGATCCTGAAGAAGATTCTCCCCCCGGACCCGAGATTAAGGTTCAGCGACCACGTAAAGGAAGAGGGCGTGCTCTTCTTCGGCCTCATAAAAGAGAAAGGGATTGAAGGGATGATGGCCAAGGATTCACGGAGCATGTACATCCAGGGCAGGAGGAGTAAACAATGGCTCAAAGTAAAGGCTCGCCTCACTGAAGATGCGGTGATTGCCGGGTTTACCGAGCCGCGGGGGATGAGAAAGAATCTCGGAGCCCTTGTCCTCGGGGTATACGAGGGAGATAAACTCGTCTTTATCGGCCATGCGGGAGGAGGGTTCGATACGAAGACCCTCCGGGAGATGAGGGGAAGACTCGATCCCCTGGTCCAGGAAGCATGTCCCCTCTCCGAAAAACCCAGGACCAACATGCCCGTCACATGGGTAAAGCCGGAGCTGGTGGCGGAAGTCACGTTCCACGGCTGGACCAATGAAGGCTATATGAGGCAGCCGGTATTTCTGCGGCTCCGGGAGGATAAGCCCGCCCGCGAAGTGGTGCGGGAAATACCGGTGGCGCCGGAAGGGACGCCGGAAGGGACGCCGGAAATACCGATAACGCCCGAAGATGAACCGGAAGAGAAGGTATGAGGCTCTACGTTGGTGCAAGCGGCTATGGATATAAGGCATGGAAGGGACAATTTTACCCTCCCGAAATTCCCGCAGGAAAAATGCTCGGCTTTTATTCGGGCCTGTTTAACGCAGTCGAGATCAATAACACGTATTACCGCATGCCTATTGAGCGTGTCCTTCTCTCGTGGGCGGAGCAGGTGCCCGAGGATTTCATCTTCACCTTTAAGGCGCCTCAGATCATTACCCACCTGAAACGGCTGAGAATGGTGGAGGAAGAAACGGCCTATCTTTTCAAAACCCTTTCCGTCCTGGGTCAGAGGCTGGGGCCGGTACTCTTTCAATTCCCCAGGAATTTTCATATCGACCCCGTGGTATTCGGGGATTTTCTTCGTCTTCTGCCCGAGCGCGTGGAATGCGCCTTCGGCTTTAAAAGCCCGTCCGCGCCCGACCCTCGGGTCCTCGACCTACTCAGGGCAAATGGGTGCAGTTACTGCACCATCGATTCCGACGAGAATCCCGCTCGTGAGATCATCACCACCGCAAAATGGGGGTACCTGCGCCTGCGCCGTGCGCGCTATGGGGACCACGTTCTCTCTTCCTGGACGAAGCGTATTCAGTCGACGGGATGGGAAAAGGGATTTGTCTTTTTCAAGCATGAGGAGGCGCCGGAAGGGCCGGAGGATGCACTACGTTTTCGGAAGCTCCTCGGTTCAGACCATAAACCCTGATTGTACGAGGGTTTGTTCCGTCTCCACGAGCAGCCGCCAGAGGTTTTCACTATCCCCGAGCCCCAGCTTTACCAGGTAATAGGCGATACTGAGCCCCGCACGGGCGCGGAAGAGCTCCACCTGAAGGAGGAAATCGGGAGGCCGCTCATCCGCGGTGGCCAGGTAGGCGTCGAGAAAGAGCTCCTCGGGAGCCGAAGCACGGATTTCCGGGTAATCCTGAAACTGGTTCCGGTACTGGGCGACAAAGTCGCCCACGTCGAAGGCAGGGGGCAGGCAGTAGGAGCTGTCGAAATCAATGGCCGCCGCGTAAAGCGTCTCGCGCCTGCCCTTTTTATCCTGGCCGATGTAAATATTTTTTGGGTGATAATCTCCGTGGCCCTGAACGAGGTATTCCTCCTTGTCCGCGTAGAGGGTTTTCTCCCATTTTCCGACGGCCTCGGTGATCTCCGCGATCCTCCTCGTATAGGTATGGTGCTCCGTCGCGAAGCCATCCACATACCGCGCGAGGCGCCTGGACTCGACTTCCAGGAATTCACCGGGCGCCGTGATCCGGAGCTTCAGGTTGTGGAGCTTCGCCAGCCATTGCGCGGAAAGACGGAGAAAATCGCGCCTTTCTTCCGTGTCCGATTGGACAAGCTTCTCGAACAGTGAATTTCCCTTGAGCCCTTGTTCGATCAGGACTTTATCTTCATGGTCGCCGTCGATAAATTTGGCGATGCGATAGGGCCCTTCATTGAACCCGTGACGCGACAGCTCCTCGACGATATAGAAGGAGCGCTCCGCCCGGAGCCATTTCGACGTGTCCCGCAGTCGCTTGATAATGATCCGCTCCCTGCTCTCGTCCTCTCCTTTCGTGCCTATGGTGATTTCTTCCACTTGCGTATTGGCGCCTTCCTTGGGGATTTCTTTCACCAGGGGCCTGCACCGTCCGCTGACGATCTCCCGGGCGAGCTCCTCTGCCGTCACTACGGGATGGTCGAAGAGGGTGGGATAGAGCCCTGCGTAGCTGCCTGCATGGGTGTCCGTGCCCGCGAGGGCGGTAAATTTCAGGCGGTGCCAATCCCGTAGCCCCCTTGCATTCTCGGCCACCGAATGATTGGAGCTGAATATTTCGATACCGTTAAAGGCAGGGTTGGTGAGTTCCTGATCGTTGGGCGCTCTTCCGTTCCGATAGGGATGGGCGAAGACAAGGGCTGCCCGGGGATACCGGGACCTGATCTCGGGCAGACGCGTCCCTTTGGATATTGTCTCATCAGCGCCGTAGACAAGCACGTCCCCAAAATCGGCGGTAGAGACCTCCTGCCCCGAGAGGACGACGAAATATCCGGGCACGCCGGCTGCCCGGGCGAGGTCTTTCAGGTCTTCATCTTTCCAGAGGTGGTGATGGTCCGTGATGACGAGCCCCTGGAGGCCCTTGCGAACCATCATAGCGATGAGGTCAAGGGCCTTCACATGGCTGCACGTCGAGAATTCCGAACTATGGCAATGCATCTCAAGCAGCATACGCAATAATCCTGACGCAGGTTGAGAGGTGAACTATTTCTTGTTTGCCAAATCCACGTTGATTTTGAGCCCTTTGATCTGCTTGTTGTTCATGATGGCAATGACGTCTTCGGCAAATTTTTTCGGCACGTCAACGAAGGTGTACTTGTCGTAGACCTCTATTTTGCCTATCCGTTTTCCAGGTATACCGGTTTCTCCCGCGATAGCGCCCAACACGTCTTTCACATCGATCCGCTGATTGCGGCCGATACTCACATAGAGCCGCGCCATCTCTTCCTTGGTATGAAATTCCGGGATTTCCTCGACATCTCCCGAATGGCCTGACGATCCATCCGCTCCGAGACTCAGCTTGAGCAGGGCGGCCGCGACGTCCACCGCCGCAAAGTCCTGGACCACGAGGCGTTCCACGAGGTTGGTGTAATGTTCGAGCCCGCCTTGTTCGACCATCTCCTTTACCTTATCGAGAAAGGCATTGAGCCTTATCTCTTCCACGTCCGTAAGGGAAGGCACCTTCTGGCGCTCTATCTTTACATTCGCATAAGACTGGATCTCCCGAAGCTTGTAGACTTCCTTCCCTACCGCGAAAGTGAAGGCCTTGCCCGCTTTTCCCATCCGGGCGGTCCTTCCGATGCGGTGCACGTAATATTCTTCGTTCTGGGGGAGGTCGTAGTTGAAGACCGCCTCGATGTCCTCCACGTCGATTCCTCTCGCGGCAACGTCAGTGGCAACGAGGATCTCGAAGGCGTTGCTCCGGAACTTCCCCATGGTACGGTCCCTCTGGGCCTGGGTCATATCGCCGTGAAGCCCGTCGGCGAGGTATCCCCGGACCTGGAGGTTCGCCACCACCTCGTCCACCTTCCGCTTGGTATTGCAGAAGACGAGAGAGAGTTTGAGGTCGTACATATCGATGAGACGGGAGAGGGCTTCGAGCTTCATGCTCTCCCTGACTTCGAAGTATATCTGCTCCACGTTCGGGACGGTCAGTTGCTTGTGGACCACCTTGGCGTGCTGGGGATCTCTCTGGTACCTCTTGGTGAGGTCGAGGATCGGTTTCGGCATGGTGGCGGAGAAGAGCAGGGTCTGCCGCTCCTTGGGAGTCTCCTTGAGAATGGTTTCGATGTCGTCGATAAAACCCATGTCGAGCATCTCGTCGGCTTCATCGAGGACTACCACCTTTACCTCGTCCAGCTTGAGGTTCCCCCGGTTGATGTGGTCTATGGTACGCCCGGGCGTGCCGATGATGATCTGGACGCCTTTCTTGAGGGCGAATATCTGACGGTCAATGGGCTGTCCTCCGTAAATTGGGAGGACCTGAACGTCTTTTTTGTATTTCGAGAGCTTCTTGAATTCTTCCGCTACCTGGATGGCAAGCTCCCGGGTAGGGCAGAGGATGATGGCCTGGGGCTTCCGGTTCTTCGGCTGGATCATTTCCAGGATTGGAATGCCGAAGGCCACGGTCTTGCCGGTGCCCGTCTGGGCCTGGCCGATCACGTCCTTCCCCTGAAGTATGAGGGGAATGGCCTCGGACTGAATGGGCGTAGCTTCCTCAAAGCCCATGTTTTCAATGGCTTTCATCATTTCTTTCGATAAATTGAGTTCTTCAAATTTCAATGGGTCCATAGGTGGGTATTCTTATCTCCTTTTTCCGTTAAGATCACAATAGGACAGCTTAGATGCAATTTCAAGTTTCCGCTGGCGGGGCAGTGATAAAACTTAGGGTAAATACTACCACAATCGGCCGTAAAAAGCAAAAGGAATCGGCCATAGGGGTGCTAGAAGGGGGTAATGGGGGCGGGGGATGGCATAGGTGCCATGGATGTTTTCAGCTGAGGGAAATAGGAAAGAGCCCTTCCTTCATTATGTTTGTCCTTTGCGCAATTCAGCAGCAGCCCGGACCGCATGAGGGGTCGTCTTCGGGGAGGGTGCAGCAGCAGGAGCCTTTTCTTCCGAGGAAGGAATTGATCACCGCGGCGGCGCAGCCGACACCTACTTTTACCGTGATTGCGCCGAAGGAACAGTTTTTCACGCATGCACCGCATTCTATGCAGGCGTCACGGTTGGCGATCTCGGCTTTGCCATTCGGCATGGCGAAGACTGCCCTGGGGCAG
The DNA here is from genome assembly GCA_036504895.1 of Syntrophorhabdaceae bacterium. Taxonomy (NCBI): domain Bacteria; kingdom Pseudomonadati; phylum Thermodesulfobacteriota; class Syntrophorhabdia; order Syntrophorhabdales; family Syntrophorhabdaceae; species Syntrophorhabdaceae bacterium. The sequence goes on along the minus strand of DASXUJ010000065.1, from coordinate 67,819 downwards.
ACGACAAGGCAGGTTCCGCAGCCCTTGCATTTGTCGGGGGTGAGGGCCAGGGTTACCACATTCCTGAGATAGGTGAGATCTTTCATATCATCCTCAATAGGCAAGAAATGACGAAAACCATAGGACTATACCCACAATCCCGCAGGCGACCTGGAGGGGTACGGCCCGGGCCATCTCTTTCCTCACTCCCGAAAGGGAGGTAAAGGTGGAAGAGCCGGTAAAATTCATGGCCCAGTATGTCGATATCGCCGGGATCAGGAGGAGCCATGCATAGATTTCGAGCGCGGGGGCACTATTACCGCACACCAGGAAAAAGAGGAGGGAGCCCGCGATACCGGGTAAAACCCCCTTTGCGGCGAAGGACTTCCCCGGGAGCCATGGGAGAAATAAAGGGGTGCAGACCGCGCCTGCCATCGTGCCCAGAAAGAGGGCGAGGAGGGCGTTGAGACCACTTTGAATCGCGGCATGAAGGGAAATGCCCGAGAGAAAAAAGCTGATCAAGAAGAAGGCGAAGAGGATGGGGATTCCTATTTTTATTGCCCCCATGAGCTCGACAGGCACCAGGACGAGTCTCTCCGCAATGGGAAAGTGCTTAATTCTCATGGCGGGGGTCGCTTTAAGGCCTGAATCGAGGAATGCCGGAATATGGTCGGCTTCCACCGGTCCCCAGAGCGCGCTGAAGCCGGAACGTCTTTTCACCTCGAAGGCTGCCACACCCGGCGCGGAAAGCTGGGGGAGGATAAGGGTGCGGTGATTGACGATCTCGCCGAGACGGCATGCCGATATCCTGAGGAGAAGCTCCTCGGTCCCGAAGGTGCCCTTGCCTGCGGCGCACCAGACATTTATGCCTTTGGTATCGAGGACCAGAATCCAGCCGTTGCGCCCCGAAAGGGCTTCTCTCAGCTTATCGAAGCTCAATTTATAATTTGCGGTCACGAAGACGGGATCGTCAGGCAACGGATCACGCAGCGCGTAAAGGCCGGGATCGACCGTATAGCTCATTCTCCCGATTCCGAGACGGACTTTGATCGTGCCGAGCCTGTCATCTCTCGTGAGGAAGGAATAAACCCGGGGTACAGGGCCGGCCGGTGTCTCGATGACCCCGTGCACAAAGGATTGATCGACGCGCGGAGGGCTCACCTGAGCCGCGGGAGAGCCCCCTCAGCAGGGAGCAGGCGCCTGGAGGGTGATGAGGTCGCCCGTATTTATTTCGGTATTATCCATGAATGGCCTATCATGTAATTATAGCACCACATGACCCGGTTATCCAGCCGGATGTTCTTTGAATTTGATTGACGGGGTGGTAGAATGTGAGCCTGCGATGGAGTAACCTGCGCTTCCGGCCAAAGGGGGGGTATGAACAAGGCGAAATTATGGTCCAAAGAATTCGGCGCTATGCTTCTTACGAACCTGGCCCTGGCGTCCGCCTTTTACGCGCTCCTTCCCACGCTACCCGTCTACCTCACGAAGAGCCTCCATTTCAGTCAGGGAGACGTGGGGCTTGCGGTGGCGGCCTTCTCCATATCGGCCATAATCATCCGGCCCTTCTCCGGTTATTTTATGGACAATTACCACCGGTTGGCCATATTGCTCATATCCCTCTTCTTCATGACCCTTATCTTCGGCTCATATTTGTTTGCCACGACCGTGGCGGGGATGCTTCTGCTCCGCCTTGCCCACGGTGCGGCCTTCGGGGTCTTCACCTCCTCGGCGGCGACGATCGTTGCAGACCTTCTTCCTGCCGGAAGAAGAGGGGAGGGAATCGGCATCTTCGGCCTGACCATATCCCTTGCCATGATGATCGGCCCCCTGGTCGGCCTCAAGCTCCTTACCGGCCACGGATCGACCGTCATGTTCCTTTCTATCCTGGCCATTTCCCTCTTTTCCTTCCTATGCGCCCTCGGCGTGAGGATCCGCTATAAAAAAGCCGTGAGAAAAAAATTTTCTTTTGCCGGCCTTTTTCACACGAAAGCCATGCCCGTCTCTTTGGCAATGTTCTTCGTCATGGTCGTCTACGGCGCTCTCATCGTCTTTGTGAGCATCTATGCCCTGGAAAAGGGATTTACCAACATCACTTCATTCTTCCTCTATTTTGCGCTCTCCATCATGCTCTCCCGCTTCTTTCTGGGAAAGCTCTTCGACAAGGGGTATGTGCTGCTCCTGGTGACGATCGGTCTCACCCTCATCGCCGCCGGTATGATTTGGCTGGGCCTGGCAGGGAGCCAGGTACAATTCCTCCTGGCGGGAATGGTCGCGGGCTTCGGGTTCGGGACCCTCATGCCCACAGGGCAGGCCAAGGTAAACAATCTCGTGGGACAGGCCGAGCGGGGTGCGGCCAATTCTACCTACTTCGTCTCCTATGATCTCGGCATAGGCGCGGGAGCACTCCTCGTGGGATTCATGTCGGATAAGATGAAACTGGCGGATATTTATATCTACAGCTCGTCCTTGATTCTCATTGCGGCAGCGATCTTTTTCATCAAGGCCATTCCCCATTACCACGTTCATAAAATAGGGTCGGGCGCGAGCGATAATTGATCGGGAATTGAAGCTCTATGGGATGGCGGGAACAAAGACCGTAAAGGTGCATCCTTTGCCGGGTTTGTTTTCTACATTGATCCTGCCCCCATTCGCCTCCACCAGTCTCTTGGTGAGGGAGAGACCCAGGCCTGTTCCTTCTCCTTTCTTCTTGGTGGTGAAGAAGGGCTCGAAAATCCTCTCCAGGTTTTCAGGCGGTATGCCGGGGCCCTCGTCCGATACACTGATGCACACCTCCCCGTCATTTTTCCATGTCCGAATCGAAATGGGGCCGCCTTCGGGCATGGCCTGGGCGGCATTCATAAGGAGATTGACAAGGGCCTGCTGGATATGAATTTTTTCGATGGAGACCAAGGGAAGCCTTTCCGTCTTCTCTACGGAAAGGGTCACCTGTTTAAACCGGGTCAGGTGATGCTCCATAAAGAGCACCGTGTCGTCTACCACCGCATCGATGGTAACCGTCTCCTTTTTCGGCTCTTCCATCCGCGCGAATTCGAGGAGCTTCATCAATATCTCGGTGAGCCTGCCCGCTTCGTTGTCAATCAGCTTCGCATATTCCTGAATCCGGTCCTGATCGGCTGCGCGGCCGATCCTTTTTGCAAAACCCTGTATGGCGATGAGAGGATTTTTTATTTCATGGGCGATGGAGAAGGCCATCTCGCCGAGGGTGGAAAGCTTGTTCGCCCGGGTATATTCCGCCTCGAAACCCTTGATCCGCGCGTCCCTGCGCCTGATGGCTTTTATCTTTTCGTTGAGGGCGAGGTAGACGTCGTTTAGCTCGCCGATATTTGTTTCGAGGATTTTGTTTCGCGATTGGGAGAGGCTTTTCGTCTCCTCAAGCTCTATTTCAAGTTCTTTCTGCCTCCGGAGCAGGGAATCGGTCTCTTCCGACATCAGTAGAGGAGCACCTCGAACTCGCAATAATTGTAGCCCGACGACCAGCTTTTCGTCTGGGTCGATTTTGCCTTTCTCTTATAGACCTTTTCGAGAAGGCCCGCGATGATGCCGCTCTCCATGTCGCAAAACATCTCGCCCGTGTACGTGAAGCCCGCGCAGGTAATGCACTCGCGGAGCTTGACCACCACGTGGTCTTCATCCACCACTTCAAGCTCAGGGATCCCCACTTTGAGGGTGATTACCTGATTTTTGAACTCCTCGACGTCGGCCGCCTCGAACATGGCGCCTATCTGCTTTCCCATCATGTACAGGGTCGTGCCCGATGACTCGCCCAGGATGTGCCTCATCCCCGTGATCCTGAGCGCCCGGTAGAGGAGTAGCGGGATATCCTGGCCAAGTTCCGGTCTCACGACGCGGCTGATCTCTTCGAGCCCGTACTCTTTCATGGAAGCCCCTTAAGCACGTCTTTCATCTGTTCGTGGATGAGTCCGTTGGTTACAAGGATCTCATCAGAGTAGATGGAATAGTCGACGCCTTTGAAATCGGTTACCACGCCCCCTGCTTCCCGGACGATAAGGACGCCGGCGGCAACATCCCAGGGGTGGAGCTTGAGCTCCCAATAGCCGTCGAACCTGCCCGCGGCGATATAGCCGAGGTTAAGGGCGGCGGAGCCGTCTCTGCGCACCGCCTGGGATGCAAAGAGAAAATTGGTGAAATGGTCGATATTGTTCCTGCCCTTCACGGCCATATCATAAGGGAAACCGGTGCAGACGAGAGATTGCCTGAGGTCGGCGATGGCCGAGACGTGAATGGGGTCGCCGTTGAAAAAGGCGCCCTGACCCTTCCGGGCATAGAAAAGCTCGCGAAATACGGGGTTATATACCACACCCACGATAATCTCCCCATCCACTTCATAGCCTATGGAAGTGCAGAAGAAGGGGTAGCCGTGAGCATAGTTGGTGGTGCCGTCGAGGGGATCGACGATCCAGCGGTTCTTTTTGCCGTCAAAACTATTCGCCTTCTCCTCGGCGATCACCTCGTCATCAGGAAATTTTTCACTGATGAGGGCGATGATCCGCTCCTGGCAGGCTATGTCCACCTCTGTGACCAGATTGATCTCTCCCTTATGGCGTATCTCAAACCGCTTCCCGTAGAAATCCCGCTGAATGTTCCCTGATTCATAGGCCAGATCGATCGCAAATTCGAGTAATTTGTCCATAGGGACTATTCTAATAAGAACGGGTGTGGTTTGCAAGGGCTATGTGGGGTGTGTGGCGGTACGCGGTCGCGTGTTCATGTGGTATTCAAATGGACCCGGGATATACCCCGGGAAAGAGAGCCCGTACCTCGCGATGTTCCGTTTTTACCCTCTGAGGCCGGAAAAGGCCGTTTCCGCTAGTACCACCAGCAGCTACGGGGATTTTGAGCCGATATTTTCCGATTTAACTCGCTCATCTCCCTTTCCATCCGATCTAATGTATCGGAACTTGTCTCCGGGCTCCTTAAGGCCTCGTAATAGTCGAAGCGCTTTCTGGAGAGGTCTTTCCTGAGCCGCACCGTCTCGTCGAGAAATTTACTGCAAATACTTGTCAGGCGGGCGCCATAGCGGGCCCTCCACAGGTCTCTTCCCGCGCCACCCTGTAACCCGTATCCGGACTCCATGCCCGGACCGCAAGTATCGTCCATCATGCCCGGATTGATCGGGGATTGCGGACTTGGTCCCCGACCTGTATTGTATGACGGGGGTTCGACCGGTCCCCATCCCTGATTCGGGTTGTACGACTGGGACTGCACGGAACTGACCGTACCGCATATAAGAGCGATAGCCAGTATCGAGATTCTTCTTTTCATCCCTTGTCTCCCGGCAGAGATTCTCTCATACAGGAAGAGTTATACGCGGGAAGGCGAAAATCAAGAGGACGCGATGAGTACGGTAACGAAAGGGGGCACTCTTGAGAACGCGTATAAGAAGAAATCTGGAATGTCGCCAACCCGGAGCGACACACACTTTTGGGCGACATGCAGCGGTGAGTCAAAAACAGTTTTGGGCAATGAAAAAGGTAAAATCATGCGAGTTGGGGGATATGGGGTCGGGAGGGCTCTATCATCTCCGCTTCGGCTGCACCCGTTACCCGCCGATGCTCGCAGGGCGCTCCGAGGGTAGAGCCCTCCCGACCCCGTGAATTGAGATCGAGGAGGGGGTTGATTTCGAAAAAGGGTTCTCTGGCTAAGCTCCTGATTTGATTGGCCGCCGGCGCTTTGAAGGTCATCATCTAACTGGTTCTTCTTCAGAAAAAGGAGGGAGAGATGACCCGGACAGCACCGACGCGCAATGGAACACACAGCACTTTTGACAGGGAACGCAACTCCCCAATCACCCGGGTCTTGTCGGACTTTCCCGTATTGATCTGCCCTGGAAGGATCTCTTCGAGGCCTATATGCACGCATGATGCGCCGGGAGAAATCAAATGTCAAAATTTCACGAGCGTCCCGGAGGAGTTCCCTTCTTGCCTTGAATGGGGCGTGATCGTGCTTATAGTTGAATATATCATGAAAAATAAGATGTTGAAAAGTGATTAAGAGACGCCCTTTTCTCATAGTTTCCGGTACTGTCGTCATCGCTTTTATAGCTATCTTTCTTTTCGGGGGCTGCCGGAAACAAGATTCGGGGGAAACCCAGAGGTCCTTGCCAAAGGAGGGGACAAATATGGCTCAGACGGCCACACAAATACAGGAAAAAGCAGTAATACCGCCCATCGATGCATCGGCTCCGGCACGAGTCGAGACGGCAACCTTCGCTCTTGGGTGATTTTGGGGACCTGATGCCCGGTTCGGGCTCGTTCCCGGCGTGGTCCGCACCCGTGTGGGGTATGCAGGAGGGACAAAAGAAAACCCTGGTTACCATAGCCTCGGAGACCATTCGGAGACCCTTCAGATAGATTTTGACCCGTCACGTGTCACTTACGAAAAACTGCTCGAGATTTACTGGACGAGCCATGATCCCGTGAGTCGCTCGTGGTCGCGGCAGTATGCGTCCCTTATCTTGTTTCACAACGAGGAGCAGAAGAGACTCGCCTTCGCGTCAAAAGAAAGCCTGGAAAGAAAGTTGGGGACCAGGATAATGACCGAGATCGCTCCTTATACTATGTTCTATCGTGCGGAAGGGTACCATCAGAAATATTACCTGCAGAACAGGAAAGAGATTGCCCGCGAGTACAGGGCCGTCTATCCGGCCGACAAGGATTTCACCGATTCCACGGCAACGGCAAGGGTGAACGGCTATATCGGGGGATATGGGAACCTTGCCTCCTTCGACAAAGAGGCCGGCCTTCTCGGCCTTTCCCCGAAAGGCATTCAACTTTTGCGCGATGTGGTGAAGAGAAGATCGGAAGGTTAGAGGAGGGTTTTGTCGGAATACTATGAATAAAATTGTCTTGCCGGACCCCCGTTGCCTTGACAACGAAAGAGGCCGAGATTAATTTCCGTCATGGCAAAAGGGCAGGGAAAGGCAATCAGGATTTGGTATCAGAGCTACGTGGACCCCGTGGAGCAGGCAGGATATATCGACCACCTGGGCGGGTATCTTGCCTCGATTGCCGACCCCGGCGTAACATACGACGTCTACGGCATCTCGCCGCCTGACCGTGAGCTTCACAGGCTTACCGAGTTCAGGTGCTCGGTGCAGGCCGTCCGGAACGTGCTCGAAGCGGAGCGGCAGGGGTACGATGCATTTATACAAGGCCATTACCAGGACCCGGGCCTCTATGAATTAAGGTCTGCCGTAAAGATCCCCGTCCTCAGCCTGGGGGAAAGCAGCATGCTCTTCGGCTGCACCCTCGGTCGAAAGATCGGCCTCATCACCATCGACCCCTATTTCATCCCCATGCATGAAGAACAGGTTTCACGATATGGTTTAAGGGAAAGGGTAGTGGCGATCAAGGCGATCAAGACGAGCGTTGCCGATTTCAATGCCGCCTTCAGCGATCCTCAAAAACGCAAAGATATAGAGCGCCAATTCCTCGAAGAGGCCAGGCCGTTGATCGAACAAGGCGTAGAAGTGATTATTCCCGCAGGCGGTCTGCCCACGCTCCTCTTCGCCCAGGAGAGATCCTTTACTCTGGATAAAGCGACCGTTCTCAACGGCATCGCAGTGGTAGTAAAAATGACCGAAATGGCGGTGAAGCTCTTGAGGCTCACAGGCACCGGCGCAAGCCGGGCCTCCACCTTCGCCTTGCCTTCGACAAAGGCAATAGAAGAGTTTCTTAAAAGCTGAGTTACGGATTGCCGACCGGGGGACTACGGGGCCGGGAGGGCTCTGTCCTCTCCGCTTCGGCTGTGCCCATTACCCGCTAAAAGACGGTTCGTCCGGCACTCAGCCACCCAACTCGTCGTACCTCCTCGCACACGGGTGGCCGTCCTTCGGAGCGTTTCTCCTCACCGAACGGGTGACCAACGGTGCTCGCAAGGCGCTACGAGGATAAAGCCCTCCCGTCCCCGTGGACTGAGATCGGGGAAAGGGTAGATTTTGAAGGAGGGCAGTCTGTATAGCTTCCTGTAGTCCGTTATCCGACCCAATTTTTGTCTCTATCAGTTTTCGAGCGGTAATAATGGCCGCCAAGGATCAATCGGGGCCTCGGACATGAAGGAGACGGCATAATTCCATACCAATGGCCCTGGCTGCTATATGTAGTGTCTCATAAACGACTGGAGTTATTTTTCTTCTTCCTTCGAGAACGCGGCGTCGTGCAGCCAGGTTGTATCTTTTCCAAAGTTTGTCTGCAATGGGAGAGCTTCTCTACTATCGACTCGACGGTTGCAAAATCCGCGAAGCATGCCGGAACGGTCGATTCTAGTTGCAGTGAATAGTATGCCGACTCAGGCCGGTGCATTAATGATCAACCCTTGACCGGGGGAGAAGCCGGATCTATAGAGGAGAAAGCGCTCAACTTCCTGTGGCCGGCTCACCGCCGCGCTGTGGTTGACCGTATGCGCCGAGCAACTCGTCGATTACAGGGTCCATTTTTGTCTTTGTTTGTTGCCATTTCATGAGAGAAAGACCACCTTCGTGGTTATATACAGCCCGTGCAACCTCCCGGTTTTTGTCTTTCAGGCTTAGTTCCGCGTGAGCCAGGTATGGACTCCAATCCCATGAACGTAAAGCCGTGTAGGTGAGAATATACTCGCATTGTGCGGGTGCCTCGCCCGAGAAGACCTCCGAAGAAATTTGGTGGCGGTCAAAGCCCTTCTTCAAAACATCCAGAAAATCATCGACCCTGACCTTCGGGTTATGCTGGATGCATACGTGCTTCACAACCCGATCCATAGATCACTGATTCTGCCCCTTCCTTGACCAATCGGGCTTTAGTTACTATAGAAGTTCTATACACTATTGCCCCGTCAAACAGGTCGGCGTTGCAATGGGCGACATACCAGGACTTGGTGAGGACTCTTGCGATGACAAACTCGATGGATTACCAGTTCCCTCGACAGCTCTTCTTTTCCGAGTTTGTCGGTACGGCTCTGCTGGTATTGGTAGGCCTGTCGCTGGTCATTGTGATGTTCGGCGCCGGCAGTCCTATCGTGGGCCTCGTGCCGCATGAAGGGTTGCGCAGGCTCATTACCGGTTTTTTCTTCGGCACGACGGCCGCGCTCATTGCGGTCTCCCCTGTTGGAAAGGTAAGCGGAGCGCACCTCAACCCAGTCGTGACCCTCGCGTTCTGGCTGATGCGCAAGCTGGATGTGAAGATCGTCGTCGGCTACGTCCTCGCGCAGTCAGCCGGTGCCGTTATCGGTTGTCTGCCACTCCTGGCCTGGGGTGCTATGGGCCGGAGTGTGGACTTCGGCGCCACCCTGCCGGGCCAAGGATATACCATCGGGACCGTATTGCTGGGCGAAGTTGTGGCCACCTTCACCGTGATTTCCCTATTGGCAATATTCCTCGGTTTCAGAAACCTTCGTCCATTCACGCCGGCAATCCTTCCATTCATCTATGCCGTCCTGGTGTATGCCGAGGCTCCTGTGTCGGGGACCAGCACGAATCCCGCCCGTAGCCTCGGTCCGGCGATCCTGGGTGGACAATGGCAGGGATGGTGGATTTACTGGGTTGGCCCGATTATCGGTGCCTTCGTGGCGACCCTCGCGTGCAGTCTTTTGGCAAAACGAATAGAGATAGCGAAGCTCTACTATTTTGACAGCCACCGTGATTGGTTGCTTCGCAGGGCGGGCCCGTCTGCCGAAAGAGGCCGGGAGAAAAAATGAAATCATGGCCGGGAGGGTCCGTTACCCAAATGGGCTCCTCCCGACGCGCTTTGCCGGCCTTTACTTCTCGCCCTAAACCTGCTTAAATATCGATGAATGTTTGCTTATGTATGATTCTGATTTAGCCATTGTTGATATTGAAACTACCGGTCTTTCGGCACGATTTAACCGTATAATCGAGATCGCAATTCTGAAGGTTCGGGGCGCCGAGCTCGTGGAATCCTACTCCACCCTCGTGGACCCTGAGATGATCGTCTCTCCTTACATCGAAACCTTGACCGGGATCACCAACGAGGACCTGCGGGGGGCACCCACCTTTGCGACCATCAGGGACGACCTCATGGGACTCCTGGACGGGGCGCTTTTCGTTGCCCATAATGCCCGGTTCGACTACGGCTTTCTGCGGGAGGAATTCCGTCGCGAGGGGGTCGGCTTCAGTCCCCGTTGCCTCTGCACTCTGCGCCTTTCACGCCTGCTCTTTCCCGAATGTCGGAGGCATAGCCTGGACCGCATCATGGAGCGTTTCGGGATTACCTGCACGGAGCGCCACCGGGCGTTGGGCGATGCAACCGTGGTCTGGGATTTCATGAAGACCCTTCACGACCGGTTTCAGAAGGAGGAGTTGACCCAGGCGGTCGCGAAGCTCTGCAAGACTCCCATATACCCGCCCCTTGTCGAGGAATACCAGATCAGAAATCTCCCTGAGACTGCGGGGGTCTACATGTTTTACAGCCAGGAAGGCACGCCCCTCTACGTGGGCAAGAGCACCAACATCAAGGGTCGCGTACTGGGCCACTTCTCCGACGGCCATGGCTTCGTGAAAGAGGCCCACATCCACCGGCAGGTGGCTGACATAAAGGCCGTTCCTACCGCGGGCGAGCTGGGGGCGCTGCTGCTCGAGGCGCGTCTTATCAAGGAACTTCAGCCTCTTTACAATCGGCGCTCCAAGGGAGGAAAGGGCCTCATCGCGGCGGTGAAGACGGAGGATGCTTCAGGATATGGGACCATACTGCTCAAGCCTGCATCGGATCTCAGTCCGGAGGCGGTCAGGCAGACGGCAGGCATTTTCAAGACCCTGAAACAGGCGAAGGAGTACCTCTGGCACGCAGCCTCGGAGCACCGGCTCTGTCCCTGTGTTTTGGGGCTTGAAAAAGGCAAAGGCCCCTGCTCTTATCGGCAGCTCGAAAAATGCGAAGGCCCATGCGAGGGCGTGGAGACGCCTTTGCGCTACAATATGAGGTTTATTGAGGCCTTGGAAGGGCGCAGCATCAGGACATGGCCCTTTGCCGGGCCCATACTCATCGAAGAGCGGGCCGAAGGCGCGGAAAGGGGAGAAGCCTTCATCATCGATCAATGGTGTCTCCTCGCTTCCTTTGAATATGACGAACAAGGCAGAAGACCTACGTATCAGAGCGCCCCTGCTTTCGATCACGACATCTACAAAATAATACTTCACTATTTCAGACGGCCGGGAAAGAAACTCAATCTTCGCGAGATAAGCCGCGCGGACCTCGAGAACCTTTAGCCTTACCGGAGTAGACTTCCAAAATTTAAATTGTGTATACAAACTTCTTGACAAGGTCCATTTGTTTTCTTACTATCTTGGTACAGTTATATAGAGAAGTTTGTAAAGCGCACATAGAATCATCAAAGGAGGCTGCCATGAAAGGTATCGTCGCCGTAATGATCCTGGTCTTTACGTCCCTTTTCTCTCTTCCCTGCAGTGCCGCGGAAGAGAAAGTCATCACCCTCAGGTTCTCGAACGTCTACAATAACCTGCACAAAAATGGGATACTTGCGGAACAGTGGTGCAGGGAGGTGGAGAAGAGGACCAACAACAGGGTAAAGATCGATTATTTCCCCGGCGGCACCTTGAGTCCCGGCGCCCAGATATATGACAGCACGGTAAAAGGCATATCGGATATCGGCGCGAGCGTCCTGAGTTACACGAGGGGGAAATTCCCCATGACGGAGATGCTCGATCTGCCGCTCAACATGAAGACAGGCTATCTGGCGACGAAACTGATCAACCAGTTTTACCAGAAATTCAAACCCAAAGAATTCGATGACGTGAAGGTCCTCCTCCTCCACGCCCACGGTCCGGGTCTCCTCCATACCACGAAAAAACCGGTCACCAAGCTCGAAGAGGTGAAGGGAATGAAGATACGCTCCTCCGGCATCAATTCAAAGATTGTCCAGGCCCTTGGGGCGGCGCCGGTGGGCATGCCCATACCCGAGACCTACGACGCCCTGATGAAAGGCGTGGTCGAAGGGGTCATGGTACCCATTGAGGCCCTGAAAGGGTGGAAACTCGGAGAAGTGGTGAAATACACGACCGAGGATTACGGCGCCTGTTATTCGAGCGGCATGTTTTACGTGATGAACAAGGCGAGATGGAACGCCCTGCCTGCCGATATCAAGGCCATAATCGAAAAAGTGAATGAAGAGTGGATCGAGAAACAGGGCAGGCTCTGGGACGAGATCGATAAAGAGGGCCGGGAATTCGCCCTGGCGAGGGGGAATAAATTTGTCACCCTTTCCAAAGAGGAGGACGCCCGATGGGCCCAGAGGGTGAAGCCTATTATCGAAGAGCACGTAAAAGAGATGAAGTCAAAGGGCCTGCCCGCGGATGAAGCCCTGAAATTCTGCCAGGACTATGTCAAGGCTCACCAGAAATAAAGAGGAGAACGAGAAGGAGGCATTGAAAAGATGAAAAAGATCAAAGCCTTAGTTGTATGCGGGGTTTTTATGGCCCTTGCCCTGATGCTGACCCTGCCCGCTTCGGGAGGGGCCGAGACCATTACCTTAAAGGCGATCACCGCATGGCCCAAAACCGCACCCGATAATAAGCCGTTTCAGATCTTTTCGGAGACGGTGGAGCGGCTCGTGGCGAAGAAATATCCGGGCGAACTGAAGATCAATTACGTGGGTGGTCCTGAAGCGGTAAAGACCCAGGACCAGGTCCAGGCCCTGCAGCGGGGTATGGTAGATATCTGCTATACCACGAACGCCTACTATGTCTCGGTCCTGCCTGAGGTTGACGCCATGAAGCTCTCCGAATTCGCTCCGGCGGAAGAGAGGGCGAAAGGCGCCTGGGCGTTCTGGAACGACCTCCACGAAAAGAAGCTGAAGATCCATTATCTCGGCCGCCTGGGCCATGATATGAAGTTTTACCTTTACCTGAATAAGCCCATCAAAGCAGCTGATTTAAGGGGCCTCAATATCCGCGTCTCGCCCATGTACCTTCAGGTAATCAAAGGTCTCGGCGGAAACCCGGTGGTTATACCTCCCACGGAGGTATACGCTGCCCTGGAGAGAAACGTGGTCGACGGCTATTGCTGGGTCTCGGTGGGCATCCGCGACTGGGGTTGGCAGAGGGTGACGAAGTATATCGTGGAGCCGGGCTTCTACCGCGGCCCCAACCCCATACTCTTTAATCTCGCCACGTGGAATAAACTGCCCAGGAAGTTCCAGGACCTCCTGAACGAAGCGGCAATCGAGGCGGAGAAGACCGTGGTCGCCTATTTCGAGGACCTGGCGAAAAAGGAGAGACCGCTCCTCATAAAGGAAGGCATCCAGGTAATCGATCTGCCTGCCGCGGAAAAAGAGAAGTTTCTGAGGGTGGCCTACGAGGAGGGCTGGAAGGATGTGCTCCAGAAAAACCCCCAGACAGGCCCCGAACTGAAGAAGCTCCTCACGAAAGGAAAATAGTTTACACTGCGGGCCGGGAATCCCGGCCCGCGAAGGTATATCCAAAACCAGAGGCATTTAGGATAATGACGGGAGGTTGAAGTGGCGGAAGATAGAGCCGAGCTATACCGGAAACGGGAAAAACTCTTTGAAGACGTGGTGGCCCTTCGGAAGCCGGAGAAGGTTCCTATCATGGTCTCCTTCGGATTTTTCCCTGCCCTCCATTGCGGCATGACGATTGAAGAGGCCATGTACGACCCGGAGAAGATGTGGGAGTCCCAGTGGAAGATCACCCTCGAATTCAACCAGGACATGGAGCAGAACCCTTATGCCCTGAGGTTTCTGGGTCCCCTGCTCGACGTTCTTGATTTCAGGCAGCTTAAATGGCCGGGCCGTGGCCTGCCACCGGACGTGACGTACCAGTTCGTTGAGGGCGAGTATATGGCGGCGGAAGAATACGACCATTTTCTCGCAGATCCGTCGGATTTCATGATGAGGCGATACCTGCCCCGCATATGCGGCTCCTTGAAAGGGCTCGAGAGCTTCCCTGCCTTCACCGGCCTTGTCACCTATGCCATGGGCCTGCCCTTCGGCTTCATACCCTTCACCACGCCGGAAGTCATTGCAACACTTGAAGCGATGGTAAAGGCGGGAAAGGAGTCGCTTCGTATCGCATCCTATACCCGGCGCTTTTCCGAAGAGGCGCGGGAGCTGGGCATCCCCATCCAGACAGGCGCCATGACCCAGGCGCCCTTCGATACATTAGGGGACTATTTCAGGGGAACAAAAGGCCTCATGCTCGATATGTACAGGAGGCCCGCAAAAGTCCTTGCCGCATGCGAGAAGCTTCTCCCCATCATGTTCGATATGGCGGTACGGGGCTCGAAGGCCTCGGGAAACCCGCGGGTCTTCATCCCGATCCACAAGGGGCTCGACGGCTTCATGTCCATCGAGCAGTTCAAGAAGTTCTTCTGGCCCACTCTTAAGGACCTTATGGTTGCCCTCATCGACGCGGGGCTCACGCCCTGTCCCTTCTGGGAAGGCAACTGCACGACCCGCCTGGAAGTGATAAAGGATATCCCGCCGGGAAAGGCGTGCTACAAATTCGAGGCCACCGATATGGTAAAGGCCAAGGAGATATTGAGGGAGACGGTCGCGATCAGGGGCAACCTGCCCCTCTCCATACTCGCCACCGGTACACCGGAGCAGGTGAGGGAATCGGTAAAGAGGCTCATCGATACTGCGGGGAAAGACGGGGGGTTCATTATGGACGCATCCACGGGTCTCGATGATGCGCATTATGACAATATAAAAGCCATGTTCGAGGCAACGCGGGAATACGGAATCTATTAGGGGCAGTCTCTAGTCGCTAGTCTCTAGTCGATAGTCTCTAGTCGATAGTCTCTAGTCGATAGTAGCGACAAGGGCAAAAGGGCAGTGAATAGCTTAAAGGCAGTCAATAGTCGATAGTAACAGCAAGGCTTAACGCACTACATTACAGACAGGGGGTACCAATGAGAAGAAAGAAGATGCAAGTGGCGATCGTCGTACTGGTGAGTATCCTTTTTCTTGCACCTTCGGCCTTTGCCGCCGATGCGATCAAGGTGGGCGTGGTCGACAGTTATTCGGGGGGCGCCGCCTCACTGGCCAACGATAACCTTAAAGGTCTGAAGCTGGCTATCGGAGAGGTAAACGCCAAAGGTGGCGTTCTCGGGAAGAAGATCGAAATAATGACGCGGGATGACAAATTTCAGCCGGGCACCGGCCTTCCCCAGGCGAGAGATCTCGTACTCAAAGAGGGTGTGGACCTCCTCGTGGGCACCTACAACAGCGCCATCGCCCTTGCCATCTCCGAATTCGCAAAGAAGGAAAAAATCCCCTTCCTCGTCACGGGTGCAAAGAGCGAGAGGATTACCGGCCAGTTCGGCCACCGGTATGTCTTTCTCATGGATGAGACTACCGTCATGCCCGGCAAGGCCGCGGCAGCGGTACTCGCAAAGAAGCCCTATACGAAATACTGGATCGCGGGCGACGATTTCGAATTCGGCCATGCCCTGACCGACTCGGTATGGAACCACCTCAAGGCGCTAAACCCGAAGGTCCAGCTCCTGGGGAAGACCTTCTGGAAAATGGGGGAGATAGACTTTACACCCTATATCACCCAGATCATGTCGGCAAAGCCCGACTGCCTCATCATGGGCTCGAGCGGGGCCACGGTCATCGCCTTCCAGAAAGCGGCCAAGGCCACCGGTCTCTCAAAAGCGGTGCCTGAGTACCAGCATACGGCGATCGACTACGCGATCCTCAATGCCCTCGGGCTCAACGCGCCGGAAGGGGTATATGGGACGGCCCATTACCTCTTCTACTATCCCCAGACACCGGAGAACAAGGCATTCGTGGAGACCTACCGAAAGGCCTACAATTCTTATCCCACCATGCCCTCTTATTTCGGCTACATCACCGGCCACTTTATCGCGGAGGCGTATAAAAAGGCGGGCAAGGTGGACAAGGAAAAATTCATCGATGCCCTGGAAGGGGCGGTCCTTGAGAGGAGCCCTGTAGGCAGGCTCGAACTCCGGGCATGTGACCATCAGGTCATGCACCCCACATTCTTCGGCGTCACGAAAAAGGTGCCCGAGTATAAAGACTTCCTCATCGGCACGGATATAGCGACTGTCTCCGCGAGAGATGCGGCGCCTACGTGTGAGGACATAGCGAAGGCGCGGGCGAAGGGAAAATGACAAAGACAGTCTCTAGTCTCTAGTCGTTAGTAACGGCAAGGGATTAGAGGCAGTCGATAGCTTAGAGGCAGTCGATAGTCGATAGTAATGGCAAAGGCTTAGAAGCAGCGAAAGAGCGGAAAAGGGAAAGAGGGTCAGGAAGATTGCGGAAGAGGCGACGGGTGTCGCCTCTTCTTTTTAGTGCGCCCCTGCGCGAGTTGTTGCAGGTTCCTCCTTAAGGTCATCCATTGAGAAAAGAAATTATTGATATGAGTACCGGCGATGGTTATAAGATGAGGAGAGGCGGAGAGATTGGCAAAATTATGGAGGGAGAGGGCATAACTAGCGGCGGATAAGACCGCAGGAAGGGCTCACCTTGTCATGAAGTGCCGAATGATTTTCCTTCTTATCATGGTCCCTATTTATGTAGGAGTTTTTTATCCCGCCATCGCTCAAAATTTTGAAGGAGCCAGGAAAGAGCGGATCGGGCAAGAGGGAGTGACGGTCTTTGCCGACGGCTCGGTTCAAGTGACGGCGAAACTGAGAGAGGAATTCGAGCGGCCATTCAATATCGAGCTACTGGTGCAAAGCGCACAGGAGAGATTTGCAATTGAAACGAATATTATTGCGGTGGCGAATGTTAAAGAGGCCTTTGAAGTTCAAGAAAGACATACTTACCGGAGAGACGGCTATCTTTTTGTAAGGATCGAATGTGGGGGCGGGAATGCCTCGCGTTGTGATCGGAATGTAGTGTTTAGCCTCAGATCGGGCCGTCTCCAGCGTCTTGGCGAGGTCGCCGCCGGGGAACGGGACTCATTCAAGAAATCCGGGAGAAATGGATTTTTTTATG
This sequence comes from Syntrophorhabdaceae bacterium, assembly GCA_036504895.1. Classification (NCBI taxonomy): domain Bacteria; kingdom Pseudomonadati; phylum Thermodesulfobacteriota; class Syntrophorhabdia; order Syntrophorhabdales; family Syntrophorhabdaceae; species Syntrophorhabdaceae bacterium. The sequence continues at coordinate 50,866 of DASXUJ010000065.1, read as the reverse complement.
ATATCTACGATAAGTTCGAGAACAATCGCATGACAGATCATGCCTCTGCGCCCATATTCGAGCTTGTTCTGTACGAGCAGGACGGACGGCTGGAGGCTGACCTGCCCCGCACCTGGCTTCACAATCAATCTATGTTCAAGAAAAAGGCAGCAAAGATCGATGCCGTTATGGCCGACAAATCTCTAAAGGCCTCGATAAGAGACCCCATATTGTCGGCGCTTATCATTTCAAATGCCGTGATTGCCAAATATTGTGAGAAAAAAGAAGAGGCTTCAAAGCTGAACGAATTAGCTGCATCCTATTTGAATGAAGAGGGGCAGGAGCTTTTTCGTCAGATATTGGATGAGGTGAAACCCGGGGAGTACCCTCTGCCGCCGCTCTGATAAAGCAAAATCTAATTTCGTTATCGTTATCCGTTATCCGATTTCCGTTTCCGATTTTATTCAGAATCAAACAATTCGTATCACCGCGATGACCTTCCCCTGAGGCTCTACGTTCGATGCGTCATAGTAGAGGGGCATCATGTACGGGTTGCATGGCTGGAGGCGAATTCTCTCGTTTTCGTAGTAGATTTTCTTTAGGGTTACTTCCTGCTCGTTTTTGAGCCAGCAGGCTGCGACGTCGCCGTTTTTTATGTCCGGGGTCTGCTCTATTATGACGATATCCGAATCGGCGATCATGGCGTCCACCATGGAATTTCCCTTTACTTCCAGGGCGAAGATATTCTTTTTACCCTTGGTGACAACAGGCGATACCTCCACCGTCCTTTCCGTAATGCCGCTCCACCTGTCGGCTGAGGGGACCCATATGGGCCGGCCCGCGGAGATGGTCCCCAGGATCGGTACTTCCACGAGCTGCCTTGTCTCGGCAGCGGGCAGTGATATGCTCCTGAAATTCTTTTTTGCCCTCGTGATGAGCCCTGCTTCTTCGAGCTTGTCGAGGTGGTACTGGACTACGGAGGTGCTCTTTATGGCGCAGTGCTCGGCGATCTCCCTGACGGTGGGGGCATAATCTTTCCCTGTTTTGAATTCCTGGATGAAGGCGAGGATATTGTCCCTTGTGGGAGAGGTTTTTCCCATTGTTAGAATAAATGTACTAGATAAAAGGTATTAATGTCAAGCACTTTTAGAAATATGTTGCTAAAGTAGAACACATGTTCTATAGTGACGATATGAGGATTGCCTGCGTCCATATCCCACGGTTCTATGTCCAGGTGGAGAGATTGAAGCGTCCCGGGCTTAAGGGGCGGCCGGTGGTGGTGGGGGGCCGCCCCGACGAGCGGGCCCTTGTGCTTGATTGTTCGGAAGAGGCCGGGGAAAGGGGAGTGCGTCCCTCCCTTACCGTGAAAGAGGCGTATCACCTCTGCCCCGGTGCGTGCTTTGTCTGTCCCGACAAAGAGGAGGCGGAGGTTGTGTGGGAAGAGGCGATCTCAATGCTCCAGTCTTTCAGTATGAGGATCGAGGCCCTTGAGATGGGGACCGCCTGCCTCGATATCACGAGAACCCTTAATATCTACGGGAGCGAGCGCTCCCTTGCCGCGCGCATGGTCCGGGAGATCAAAGGGGCCTGCTGCCTGGAGGCGAGGGTGGGCGTCGGCAACTCCATGTTCGTGGCCCGTAGCGCCGCATTCCTGGCGCGGCCCCATGTCCACATAGTCCCTTCCGGTAGGGAAAGGGAGTTTCTGGCCCCCCTTTCCGTGGAAGAGCTTCCCGTGGACGGGGAGATCAAGGAGCGCCTTGCCCTTCTGGGGCTCGACAGGCTCGAAAAGATTGCCGCCCTCTCCATGGAGGCCCTTGTCGCCCAGTTCGGCCGGCCGGGGAAGGTGATCCACGAGATCTCCCGCGGGGCCGGAGAGGTCCGTCCCATCCCCCGGATGGAAGGCGGGACCTGTCTTGAGAAGGAAGTGGTATGCGAGGCGCCCATAGAGGCGATGGGCTATTTGAGGGCCTCTCTCGATGAGGCCCTCAATGAGATTACGGCAGAGATGGCGAAGGGGAGGAGGTCGTGCCGCGTGGTAAGGCTCGTCCTCCATCTTATGAGCAACAAGACTATTGAGAGACAATGGATTATGCATGCGCCCACGTCCTCGAAGGAGGAGATGGTCCGCAGGATCATGGACGGACTCGTCACAATGAGCCTTGAGAGCCCCATAAGGGGATTTATCGTATATGTCCGGGGACTCACGCGGCGCGAGCCTGCCAACGACGGGCTCTTCATTGAAAAAGCGCGTGAGCGGGAGGGGCTCAAGGGCGTGAAAGATTACCTGAGGGCAAAATACGGAAGCCTCCCGCTGGTGAAGGTAAAGGAGACAGACCCCCATTCGCGCCTGCCGGAAAGGAGATTCGTCTTCGTAGAAGCATGAAAGCCTCTCCTTACGAGCCGGAAGCAGTCGACCTCCTGGTGGAGGATGGAATGCCGAAGGCGATCAGGATCGGGAAAAGAAGCGTCAGGGTCCTTCGGGTGCTCAATATGTGGCGCATAGACGAGGATTGGTGGCGATGCCCCGTCTCGAGGCTCTACCTCTCGCTGGAGCTCGAGAGCGGGAAGCGTACGACCCTGTTCAGGGATATGATGAGCGGCATATGGTACAGGCAGAACTACGGGGCGTGAGGACCGGATCATGAAGAAAAAAGGCGGCTTTTACGCGGAGCTTCACAGCCATTCCAATTTTTCCCTCCTCGACGGCGCGGCCCATCCGGGAGAGCTCGTGGCGAGGGCATCGGAGATAGGCATGGCCGCCCTCGCCGTCACGGACCACGACGGCCTCTACGGGGCCTGCATATTTTATAAGGCGGCAAAAGGGGCGGGCATCAAGCCCATAACCGGCGCGGAGCTTACCCTTGAAGGGGGCTTCCATATCACCCTTTTGGCGGAGAACGGGACCGGCTATATGAACCTCTCCCGCCTCGTCACGAAATCCCAGCTTTCAGGGGCCAAGGGTGAGCCCCATCTCTCTTCCATCGATCTGGAAGGCCATACGGAGGGGCTTATCTGCCTCTCGGGGTGCGCCAAAGGGGAGGTCGCCCGACTTCTGGAGAGGGAAGAGGAGGAGAGGGCATACCGTGCGGGACAAAGGTACCGCGCCCTTTTCGGAAAGGACCGGTTTTTTATCGAGCTTCAGAGCCATCTCAATCCCGGCGACATGAAGCAATGCGCCCGGCTTGCAGCCCTCGCAAAGAGGCTCGAGGTGGGCGCAGTAGCGACGAATAACGTCCACTATGGGGTGAGGGAGAATGTGAGGCTCCACGACGTCCTCGTCTGCCTTAAAAACCGGGTAACCCTCGACAACTCGTCCGCCTTCCGGAAGGCGAATTCCGAATACTTCCTCAAAGGGTATGACGAGATGGCGCGCCTCCCCGGGATCACCGAAGAGGCGATACGCCATTCCGTCGAGATCGCCGAGCGATGCGATTTCGAGCTTCAGTTTTCCTCTTATTCTTTCCCCGATTATCCCCTGCCGGAAGGGGAAAAGACCGTGCCCTACCTCAAGAGGCTCGCCTTCGAAGGGGCGAGGCGGCGATACGGGGAGCTTTCGGAGGCTATCAGGGAGAGGCTTTGCCATGAGCTCGAGCTCATCGAAGGGAAGGGCCTTTCAGGCTATTTTCTCATTGTCTGGGATATCATGGAATTCGCCCGTAAGGCGGGCATCCTTGCCCAGGGAAGGGGATCTGCGGCAAGCTCCGTGGCGGCCTATGTCCTCGGGATCACGCCGGTCGACCCCATAAGGCACCAGCTCTTCGTGGGCAGGTTCCTCAATGAGTCGGCGGTCCCTGATATCGACATAGATATCGGGACCAGGAGGAGAGAGGAGGTGATCCAGTATGTCTATGAGAAATACGGCGTGGAGCACGCGGCCATGGTCTGCACCTACGTGACCTTCCAGTCGAAAAACGCCATCAGGGAGGTGGGCAAGACCCTGGGTCTCCCCGCCCATGTGCTCGACAGAATGGCGAAGTCCGTCTCCTCCTACGGCAGCCGCCATGCCATGGAGGACCTCATGGATTTCCCCGAGTTCAGGGGCTATCTCAATACGGAGTCATGGCGCCATTTCCGGGACCTCTGCGGCCGGATCGCCGATTTCCCGCGGCACCTTTCGATCCACGTGGGCGGCATGCTCATTACCTCGAAGCCCATATCGGAAATCGTGCCCTTGGAACGGGCGAGGGCGGAAGGAAGGGTCGTCTGCCAGTGGGACAAGGATTCGGTGGATGACGCGGGGCTCGTGAAGGTGGACCTTCTGGGGCTCCGCATGCTCTCCATGATCGATGAGATCACCCGGCTCATCCGCGAGCGCCACGGGAAAGAGATGAGGTATGACGCCCTTCCCCCCGACGACCCTGAAGTCTACCGCATGATCTCCGACGCGGATACGATCGGCATATTCCAGGTGGAGAGCAGGGCCCAGATGCAGACCCTGCCGAAGGTCAGGCCGCGGTCCATCGAAGACCTCGCAATAGAGGTGGCCATCGTGAGACCGGGCCCCCTTCAGGGGAATATGATCCATCCCTATATCAGGAGAAGGCAGGGCGTCGAGCCGGTCGAGCATTTCCATCCCCGCCTCTCGTCCATTCTCGGCGAGACCATGGGGGTCATCCTCTTCCAGGAGCAGATCCTCCAGGTGGCCTGCGAGATCGCCGGATTCACCACGGGCGAGGCGAACAAGCTGAGAAAGGCGATGGGCCGGAAGAACGCGCGGGAAGAGCTCGAGAAGTGGCACGTGCGCTTCATCGCGGGGGCGAAGGAAAGAGAGGTGGGCGAGGAGACGGCCCACAAGATATTCGCCCATATATGCGGTTTTGCCGACTTCGGCTTCTGCAAGAGCCACGCGGCGAGCTTCGCGATCCTCTGCTATGCCTCGGCCTATTACAAACTGTATTACGCCCCGGAGTTCTTCTGCGCCCTCCTCAATAACCAGCCCATGGGTTTTTACATCCCCGAGGTGGTGACGGGCGACGCGAAGCGGCACGGGGTGGCTGTGCTCCCCGCCCATATCAATAAGAGCCTGTGGGAATGCTCGATCGAGGCAGGGGGCATAAGGATCGGGTTCAGGTACGTGAAGGAGATGGGGGAGGAGAAGACCCTTCCCATTTTAGAAGAGCGGGGAAAGGGCCCTTTCCTTTCCCTCGATGATTTTTATATCCGCACGGGCCTCGACAGGGAATCGCTGCGCCATCTCATCACTGCCGGGGCCTTCGACGACATCAAAAGGTCGAGGAGGCAGCTCCTCTGGGATGCGGGCGTCATGGACGCATCCGGCTCATACGGGATGGGGCTGAAGTCCAAAGAGAAAATCCCCCTTGACGAGATGACGCCCGGAGAGGAGCTGATCGCCGATTATGCCGTCCAGGGCTTCTCCGCATCAGGACATCTCCTCACCCTCTTCAGGAAGAGGCTCGACAATCTCGGGGCCGTAAAAAGTTCCGACCTTCCGAATTTTTCTACAGGCGAGCAGGTGAGGATCGGGGGCTATTGCGTCTGTTTTCAGGTGCCGCCCACCGCGAAAGGCTTTGCCTTTCTCACCCTCGAAGACGAAGAAGGTCTGATGAACGTTATACTGAAGCCGGCCCTGTACAAGAGATTCAAACCCCTCGTCCGCCTCGAGCCCTTTCTCTTTGTCGAAGGCACGATGGAAAAGAAAGACGGCATCATAAACGTCATGGTAAAAAGGATCGCCGACCTGAGAAAAGAGGTCCACACCTTATGGGGAGAGACGGGACCCGGGGCGAACGAAAAAATCGGGGGCTGAAAAGCCCCCGATCCTATTGACATGGAAAGACGGGATCATGTTGTCCCGCCTCTTTTTACAGGCTCATGGTCCGGTGAATATTGCCTGCGTTGTTCTTACCTTGTCCATGGTGAGTGTACACGTGGTCGCAGTCCCCGTGCAGGAGCCGGCCCAGTTCGTGAAGGTGGAAGTGCCGCTTGCTGCCGCAGTCAGGGTCACCGATGAATTCGCCGTAAAGGTGTTCACGCACGTGGTCCCGCAGTCGATCCCCGCGGGAGCGCTCGTCACGGTGCCCGTACCGGCCTTCCTGCTTACTTTTACCACCCTGAGATTGTAGGGCCCGGTAAAGGAGGCGATTGCGGTTTTCACCTTGTCCATGGTGACCGTGCACGTCCCTGTCCCGGTGCAGCCTGCGCTCCCGCTCCATCCCGTGAAGATCGAGCCTGCCGCGGGAACGGCGGTAAGGGTCACGGAAGTGTTCACCGTAAACGCATACTGGCACGTGGTCCCGCAGTCTATTCCCGCCGGAGCGCTCGTCACGGTCCCGTCGCCCCTGTTTACCTTCCGCTTTGTCACGGTCAGCTTCTGGGGACCTGCGAAATTAGCGGTTACCGGTTTTGCCGCGTCCATGGTGACGCTGCACGTGCCCGTCCCGCTGCAGGGGCCGCTCCATCCGGTGAATACGGCGTTACCCGTTGCAACCGCCGTGAGAGTGACAGGCGCACCGGGATAATAATTTTTGGCGCACGTGGAGCCGCAGTTGATCATGGTATCGGATGACGTCACGGTCCCGTCCCCTGCGCTCGTTCTCCTCTTTGTCACGCCCAGTCTGAATTTTTTATTATTGGTAGGGTAGAATACCGCTGCCACGCTGGTATCGGCGGTCATGGTCGCGGTGCAGGCAGGCAGCGCCCCGCTGCACGCGCCTGTCCAGTAGGCGAAGGCGGAGCCGGATGCTGCCGTGGGCGTAAGGGTTACGGCAGTGCCCGGTGCGAAACCCCCGGCGCACGTGGAGCCGCAATCTATTCCCGAGGGCGAGCTGCTCACCGTTCCGGCGCCGGGTCCCGGCTTGGTGACGGTGAGGGTAAAGGTGTCGCCCAGGGAGGAGTAGGCCTGATAAACATTAATTCTTTTCTTTGTAACATCCGGACACTTGCCCGTATCGGTGACGCTCGTTCCCGTGGAGGTAAAGGCTGCAAGGATCTGGTCGACAGTCAGCGCGCTGCTCTTGCTCTTCATGAGCGCCCAGGCACCTGCCACGTGAGGAGTTGCCATGGAAGTGCCGTTCCATGTGCCCCATCCGCTGTTGGGGATGGAGGAGGTGATCCCCGATCCCGGCGCAAAGAGGTTGAGGAAAGAGACGCTGTTGGAATAAGCAGCAACTGCGTCGCCACTGTCGGTTGCCCCCACGCTCACGGCAGACGAAATGCAGCCCGGAGCCCCCATTGAGCCGCAGTAGTAACTGTTGCCGCTTGCGATTACCGTCGCAATGCCGGCTGCTTTTAAACTATCTATTATTGGCTTTCTTGAGTCGTTGTCGCAGTTAGACGTAAATTGGCCACCGCCGAGGCTCATATTCGAAGAAGCAACGGTATAGGTGCTCCTCAGTGCGTACACTCGCTCGAGACCCTTTATTTGATCCGACGTATAGGAGAGAACGCAGGGAGTTCCGTTGCATGAGGAATAAGTGCCGGGAAAAAGAGAGAAGACCTGTATGGCGATTATGTTGGCTGCGGGCGCCACACCCGGGCCGGGACTGCCGGCTATTGACTCCCGTCCCGCAATGGTGCCGGCCACGTGGGTTCCATGGTCGCATTCACCCGCAGGGCAATTGGTGCCGTAGGGAAGGGCCGAACCCAGGGCAGTCGATTCGGATGCACCCCCCGGACACAAAGAAGTACTGCCGTAGGTACCATTGGTGGTAGAGTAACATGCCTCCGAGACTACCGCGCCGCTGAGGTAAGGATGGTTCTTGTCCACCCCCGTATCGAGGACCGCGACCGTAATCCCGCTCCCCTTGACCCCTGCCGTATGGAGGCTGTTCGCGCCCATGAGGGTAATATCCCAACCCGGATCAGCCGTGGGAGGGACGGGGATATCTTCCTGAACGTCAGCCACGCTGCCTGACGCGAGAAGGGTGTCCAGGGTCGCGCGATCCACATCCATGGCAAGATAGGGGACATAGGTATACTTGTGGGTTTGCGTGGGTTTCAAGCCACGCCCCGAAAGGTCGGCTATTACCCGGTCCTGGGCCGTCCTGATGGCGGAGCGCTGGGACTGAACGGCTGCCGGGGAAAGGCTTTTTTCCGGTGCATACTCTGTGGCGACCCGCACCAGGACCTTCACCCTGCCGAGCTCCTGGGCCCGTGATAAGAGGGCGTCGTAGCCGCCGGGGCTTACGACTTTTTTCTGAAGGTTATCCACGGTAAGGGCGTAGCCTGCACCGGGCAGGACAGACAAGACTGCAATTGCAACCGCACATGCCATTGCCATCTCTTTCCAAAAATGAAGTTTTTTGATCATTTGTTTCCCCCTGGGAAGTTTTCAATTATTGTCATCGAAATGCTACCATAATGTCGTCAAAAACGGTATTGTTCTGCCATAGATCCTCTTCTATATTGGGCGAAGCTCGACCTCTTCTTACACTTCAAGGGTTTATGCGGGTAAAGGAAGCACTCACCGTTTTTGCCTTGTCCATGGTGAGCGTGCAAGCCCTCTCCGTTCCGGCGCATGCACCCCTCCAGCCCGTGAAAACCGTATTCTCCGATGGGACGGCGTAGAGGGTGACCGGTGTATTGACGGTGAAGAAGGAGCGGCACGTAGTACCGCAGTCGATCCCCGCGGGCTCGCTCGTCACGGTCCCGTCGCCCCCTCTTGCCCTGCGCTTCGTCACCGTCAGCTTTTGGGGACCCGCGAAGGCGGCGATCGCTGTTTTTGCCTTATCCATCGTAACAATACATGTAGCCCCGGTGCCCGAGCAGGCCCCGCTCCAGCCCGTAAAGACCGCATCTCCCGTGGCGGCGGCGGTGAGTGTGACGGGCGTGCGGGGATAATAATTATAGCCGCAGGCGATCCCGCAGTCGATTCCGCCATCCGATGAGAAGATGGCGCCGTCCCCTGCGCTCACCCTTTTTTTCGATGTGGTAAGCCTGACCTTCGCATTTTTCGTAAGAAAAAAAGCCGCGGCCACAGTCGTATTGGCATCCATGCTGACCGTGCAGGAAGGCAATGCGTCGTTGCACGCCCCTGTCCAGTAGGCGAAGGTGGAGCCGAGGGCGGCTACGGGCGTCAGGGTGATCGGCCGGCCCCCCGGAAATGTGGCCGAACAGACGGCAGGGCAGCTTATACCCGAGGGCCTGCTCGCCACGGTTCCCGATCCGCTCCCTTTTCTGCTCACGGTGATGATATTTCCGAGGTTGAAAGTGGCGCCTATGAATTTGCTGCGGTCCATGGTGATGGTACATGTGCCCGTGCCGCTGCATTCCCCGCCGCTCCAGCCGGTAAATACGGAGCCGAGGGCGGGCGTGGCTATGAGGGTGACCTGCGCGTTGGCGCCATAGCTCGCCGAGCAGGAGGAGCCGCAATCGATCCCCGCGGGCGAGCTGGCTACCGTTCCGGCGCCGCTTCCGGACGTGGAAAGGGTGAGAGAGATGCCGCCGCCAAGGACGCCATAGCCCTTATTCACATCGATCCTCGGCTTCGTGACGAGGGAGCACTTTCCTGAATCAACGACCCTTCTTCCTGTCGATGTGAGAGCAGACAGAATCTCCTCCACTGTTGCGTCGGCCTTTTTACTTTTGAGCAGGGCCCAGGAGCCGGATACATGGGGTGCTGCCATGGAGGTACCGCTCCAGGTTCCCCAGCCGTTCCCGGGAAGAGAAGAGGTGATCTGCGAACCCGGCGCCAGAAGGGTAAGGAAAGAGGCGCTGTTGGAATAGGCCGCCACGGTGTCGCTGCTTTCCGTGGCCCCCACGCTGATTGCAGTAGAGATGCATGCAGGGGCCGACATGGAGCCGCAGAATGCGTCATTTCCACTCGCCCCTATTGTGGCAATGCCCGCTGCCCTCAGATTATCTATAATCGTTTTTATGGAGGAGTTACCCGCGTCGCATTCGGCGGGCGTGGCATACTGCCCCCCACCGAGGCTCATATTGACGGAGGCAATCGCATAAGTATCCCTGAGAGCGTAAACCCTCTCAAGCCCGGCGATCTGATCGGAGGTATAGGAGAGGACGCACGGGGTATAACCGGCGCCTCCGCAATAGAGGGCACTCTCGAAGCGGGAGAATACCTGGATTGCGACAATCGAAGCGCCGGGCGCCACACCGGGACCGGGACTGCCGGAGACCCCGGCCCTGCCGGCCACGGTGCCCGATACATGGGTCCCGTGATCGCACTCGCCCGCGGGGCAGACCCCCGTGGCATAGGGTAAGGCGGAGTCCGGCGCCGTGGAGGACAGAGCGCCTCCGGGGCAAAGGGAGGACCATGAGCCGTCCCCATCGGAGCCGTTACTCGAATAGCATGCCTCTTCCACGATTGCACCGCTTAGATAAGGGTGGTTTTTTTCAATGCCCGTATCGAGAACCGCGACGGTAATCCCATTCGCCGTAATACCGGCGGCATGAAGCGCAGGGGCGTCGATTAAGGCAATATCCCACCCCGGCTGGGTGGGGGGGACCGGAATATCTTCCTCCACATGCGTAATCCCCTCGGACGCGAGGAGAGTATCGAGGGCGGCCCTGTCCACCGTAAGGGCAAGGTACGGCACATAAGTATAGGCCCGGGCCCGCTCCGGTGCGAGTCCCCGGAGCCCGAGATCCTCCATCACCTTCTTCTGTGCGGATTTGATCCTGTCGCGCTGGATCTTGCGCGCGGTTCCGGACAACTGCGTCTCCAGGGCATATTCCACCTTGACCCCGGCAAGGATCTTGATCTTGCCTCTTTCCTGTATTTTGCGGATGAGGCCGCTGTAGCCCCCGGGGCTTGCCGCCTTCTTTTCCCATGTATCAAGGCCGAAGGCATAGCCGGAGCAGGAAAGCAGGACGAGGAGCCCAATGAGGGCAGCCGCCTTGATCCTGTTTCGGCGAATATCATCCTGTGCTGGAATCAAAGAAAATTTTCTCTCCTTTATGCGAGATCCTTCGGCAGGATCAATTCTACCACATAGTCCGTTGAAGTGGGATGTAATACAGGATTAACACTTCAGTTTCACACCAAAAAATTTAAAAACGGAAAATCGGTATCCCAAAAAAATGGGGACGGCCCGGAAGGGCCGCCCCCTCATAAAAGGCTGCGAAGACTATCCCGGCAGATGCCTATCTATTCGTCTGGGTTACGTTAAATACCTTCTTCATGGTGGTTCTGAGGTCCATGATCACGTTGATCCTGCCCGTTCTTGTCCTGCCCGGATTGGCCGGGACGTTATAGGTTACCTGGCCCCCGCTGATGCCGGCGCCGGACGTAACCTGGAGCCACGGGGCCGCCGCGTCGGCTGTTGCCGTCCATGCACAATCGGACGGATTGGTCACGATGCTGAAGGTTTTACCATTCTCACCCGCTTTCGTGACAGTGGCGCGGGGAGGAACAAAGGCTCCGAACGTGCATGGTTTGGCCTTTTGGTTGGTAGGGAGGGGGGTGCCATTTATGGATACGTCAGCAGCTCTTTCCAGAGAGCTGGTGTTGGCCGCGGCCTTGATCTTTACCGTTCCCCTGCCGTTCCTCCAGGTGAGGCCGGAGGCGGTGAGCCATGCCCCGTTCGGTGTTACCGTGGGGGCGGGGCAGGATGTGGAGGATGCCTGTATTCTCACGGTCGCCGTTCCCCCTCCAAAGTTGTAGATCACCGGACTGGTGGAGGTCACCGTATAGCTGCAGTTGGGGAAAGTTACATTCAAAGTCCAGAATTCCCTGGTCCCGTAAGGACCCCCATAGTAGTCCATGGAACAGGCATAATTCATATATATGGGCATGCGAAAGAGCCCGGTACGCCGCCCTGTAGTGGTGCCCCAGCTGTTCAGGACGATCCAATAATGCTTGCTCGTATCAGCGTCGTCGTCGTTATATCCCACGATCAATACGGCATGACCCGCGCCCTCACCTTCCACCCAGGTCCTCCCGCAGTAGGCGTCGGGGGTCCATAAGGTTGCTTCCGTGTGATTACCCCAAAAGTCGTAAAAAGCGTTCCACGAGGCATCATCGGTCAGGTAGAAGCCGAAATACATGGCCTTATTCTGATTCAACACGTTCTTGATATTGCTGATAGCCGTCTCTTGTGATATGTCCTGGGTGGCGATCTGCTCTGCTCCGATAGTGTTCATACGATAATTAGGGCTGGTGGCGATCGAGTTGCAGGAGACGCACGAAGAGGACCCTCCGCCGCAGCTTGCGGACCCATCCTGCCACGACGCATGACTGTTGCTCCACGGGATTGAATATCCGGTCTCGCCGTACCATCCCGCAAAATCAAAGATAGTCCCACCTTGGCACGGGTAAAAATCTGTATAGCATGAATTTAGAAACTGTAGGGAATTGCGGTTTCTGGCGATCTCCTGCACGCTTTGGGCAATTTCCAGGACGCCGGTAGACGCCCATGCCCAGCAGTTCCCGCAAGAGCCCTGGTTTCTTTGGGCCGGGATATAGTCGAGATGGTTAAGCAGGCTCAACGAGGACGAGCGTCCCGCTTTTCTCGCATTCGTCAGCGCTGCCCCCACATCTTCATCGATATACGCTTTAGGAGCTTTCTCATAAGCTTGTTTCCATCGAACCATGGTCTCAAAATCGGGACGCATGACGGCATAGGAAGAAGACTCAGCTCCGCTCACCAGAACCTCCGCCGAATATGCGATCGTGGAAAAGCCGATCGCAACCAGTACCGCACACAGAGTAAGTAAGATTTTCTTCACAGCCCCCTCCTCAGTGACATTGTCGATTCTCTTAGTCAAACGCGATTTTATATTCCCGATCGGCTCTCATCGGCATCTATCCGCGCCGGAAACGGGAATATTTGCACTACGATTCTCATTATACGACATTTAGCCCTATTTGGATAAAAAAGATTTATAATGCCACAGATATCAGTACATCGGCGAGTAGTCAGATATCGACAACGTGGTTGATCCCCGACCCGAGGTTTGGCGCACTAGCCCCGGAATAGCCGGTTTCTTTTTTTCCTCATCATGATGTATATTAGAAGAATGGACCCCGCGACTTCCAAGCCCCCTCCAACCAAGGGGAGGAGAGGGCTTGTTCTCCTCGTTGCCTTATTTCTTCTGCTCCTTCCTCTTCTCGTCCGGGCGGACCTGAACCGTTTCGCAATTGTGAGCGATACCCACGTCGGCTCCCCTGATTCGGTGTACCCCGAATTCATTCGTCTTATGGAAGAGCAGAAGATAGACGTCATCTTGCACGCGGGCGACGCGATCCATAATCCTGGAAACCAGCGGCAATGGACAAAATTGTTCGATATTACCGGAGCGGGGAAGACCCTTCACCTTGCCCCGGGAAACCATGATCTCCATGGAAAGCAGTCCCTCCAGGTCTATCTCAAGTATTTTCCGAAGCCTTACTATTCTTTTACGGACCGGGATACCCTCTTCGTGCTCCTCAACACGGAGCTTCCCGGCGAGGCGGGCAGGATCACGGGGGAGCAGTTCGACTGGCTCAAGGCGGAGCTTAACCGGCCTTTTAAATATAAATTCGTCTTCCTCCATGAGCCCCTTTTTTCACTCCTCTTCGGCCATGGCCTTGACCGGTATAAGGAGGAGAGGGACCGGCTCCACCAGCTTTTCGTGCGTAAAGGGGTCTCTCTCGTGGTGTCGGGCCACGACCATCTCTATCTCAGGCGTGAGAAGAGCGGCATCACCTACATCATCGTGGCCGCGGCCGGGGGGAACCTGAGCCATTTCCCCAAGGACGCCGATTTCTTCCGTTATGTTCTGGTAACGAGAAAGAACGGGGGCTACTCTTTTATCGTGAAGGATATGGGAGGGGGAGAGAAAGACGAGTTTACCATCGAGCGCTAGGACGCATCACGAGCCGGAGGATGGGAGCGGTAGATCACCGGGGGCTGGGTACGACTGCCTTATATCTACCCGTGTCGGAAAAGCTCTTCTTCTCCGTTTCTATGGTCACGAAGCCCTTTGCCCCGCACTTGCCTTTCTGTAGCTCCTTGAGGAACTCCCGGCCGGCCATGCCCTCAAGCCTGATGATAATCCTTTCTCCTCCCAGATCATAAGTCATGAGGCTCCCTTCAACGGATACGACCCTCCGGGCCTCGAGGTTCAACATGGAACGATTTTCCCGGGGAAAAGGTGCGGGCGTCAAAGAGCCCGCGTAACATGAATTTTCCCAGGCAACGCATGGGAGGGGAAGAAAAAAGAGAGCGGCGAGCAGGAGATGGGGGAGAAAGAAAGAGCGCTTCATCGTGCCTCCGGATACATTCTTATGTCTATCTCATTCCGTGTCGCACGTGGCGCCGGGCTCGCATATGATCTCGTCGGGAAGCTCATCCACGGGTACGCCCTTTGCGGGATAGTGGGCGGCGAGAAGGGCGCCCATTTCGGCAATGGCCTCACAAAGCGCATCAGAAGCCCGTCCTGCCTGAATCCCCCGTGACACCATGTCCGCCAGTTTATTGAGCGTGGGCTGGTGGATCTTGCCGTGAATGCCCTTATCCGCCAACACCCACACCTTTCTTTCGAGAAGGGAGAGAAAAAAGAGAACGCCTGTACTCTCTTTTGTCTTATAGAGACCCTTCTCGTAAAATGTCCTGATCGCCCTCTCCCTCACCGCCTTTGCCATTCTGCCGGGACCCGCGAACACAGCCTTCAGCATGGGAGCGGCCTTGAAGAGCAGGTGGAAAGGGAAGAAGAAGAGAAAGGCCATGGGGATAAAGAACCAGACCGAGCCGTGGAAAAAGATGGTGGTAAGTGCGAGGGAGAGGGCGCTCCCGAGGAATATGGACCCGAGAAGCTCCGCCTCGCGATATTGGCTGCTTTGATCGACAATTGCGACCGCGATCTGGCCGATGGTGCCTGCTTCAGCGTGAGTCGCGGTACGTTGTATCTTCTCTTTTTCTTTCGCGGTGAAAAATTTATCTGCCTTTACCGGATGTCTCATTACCAGTCCCCCGAAGCGCCGCCGCCTCCAAAGTCACCGCCGCCGCCTCCTCCGAAGCCCCCGCCGCCAAAGCCGCCGCTATCTCCGCCGCCGCCTCCTCCTCCAAAGCCTCCGCCCCAGAAGAACCATCCTCCCCCGGGACCCCTTCCGGAAAAAAGAAGGGGCAGTACCAGACCGATACCGAGCCCCACAACACCAAGGAGAACCATGGGTATTAAACCCACGGGAAAGAGTGCGAAATTTACGAGGGCCGGCAAACCGACCGCACCGCCCAAGCCACCGAGGATTTTTGAGATACCGCCCATGAAGAGGAGAAAGGCCCCTCCCAGGATCAGGAACGTGATGAAGGCGGAAAAGGATACACCTTTTTTTCCGGGCTTCGGCCTCTCGGCTTTAAATTCTCCACGGCTTGCGTCCACGATTGCGGAGACGCCCGCGATAAAGCCCCCGTCAAAGTCGCCCCTCTTGAACCGGGGTTTTATGACGAGGTCCACGATCTGACCCGCGGTGAGGTCCGTGAGTTTCCCTTCCAGGCCTCGTCCTACCTCTACCCGGATCTTCCTGTCCTGGTTCGCCACGAGGAGCAGTACGCCGTTGTCTTTCCCTTTCTGCCCGATCTTCCATTGTTCCACCACTTTGATGGAATAATCTTCGAGCGCCTCCCCCTGGAGGCTCGGAATGGTGAGGATGAAGACCTGGGTCGAATCGGACTGCTCGAAGGCCTTGAGCTCCGATTCAATTTTCGTCTGCGCCGGTTTCGATATCATGCCCCCGTAGTCGTTCACGTACCCTTTTAAAGGCGGCACATCGAGGGCATGAGCCGGAGCAAAGGCCGAGCTGCGAGAGATAAAGGCAGAAGAAGAGGTGGAGAGGTGAAGGGAGCTATTGAAGAGGAGAAAGAAGAAGAAAAAAGACAGGATGAGGAACGCGATGGCTCCTCTCCTGGAAGCGTTCTCCCGTGTACCCTCCGGTAGCGTGCCCATGGGAAAAGACTAGAATTTCACCCGGGGCGCCTTTTCGGCTCCCGCTTCGGCCTTGAATGATTCTTTCGGCTTCAGGTGAAGGAGCATGCTGTTGGTGAGGCTGTTCGGAAAGGTTCTTATGGAGACATTGAACTGTTGCACCGCTTCATTATAGCGGACACGGGCCACATTAATCCTGTTTTCCGTGCCTTCGAGCTGATGTTGAAGGTCCCGGAAATTCTGGTTCGCCTTGAGGTCGGGATATTTCTCCACTACCACCATGAGCCTCGAAAGGGCGCTGCTCATGGCGCCCTGGGCTTGCTGGAATTGTGCGACGGCCTTAGGGTCGTCGAGCATATCTTTCGACACCTGGATACTGCCTACCCGGGCCCGAGCTTCGGTGACTGCCTGAAGGGTCTCCTTCTCGTGTTTGGCATAGGCTTTTACTACCTCTACGAGATTAGGAATGAGGTCCGCCCGCCGCTGGTATGCAGCCTCGACGTTGCCCCATGCGGCTTTGACCGCTTCTTCGTTTGCCTGCATCACGTTATAGCCGCAGCCCGATGCGGTGAGTATGACCGCCAGAATAAGAACAGACATGACGTATCGCTTCATCCACTCCTCCCCTCAAAATAGAAAATATTCTCTTCTCTTGCATTATAATCATGGTTGCGAAAAATCACATCGGCCGGGCGAAGGATCGGCCTTTGCCGGAGAAAAAGCATATACCCACAGGAGCTATTTTCTAAGCTCGAAATAGAGCCTCTCCTTATCTCTCAACACGATGAGTTTTGCGCCCTCCGTGGCGCCCGATACGATATTGTCCCTGGCTTTGAGCAGCCTTTCGTCGGTTGCGGTTTCACCGTCTATTGCGGCAATGAGATCGTCCTTCCTGAGCCCTGCGTTCTTGAGAGGCCCCGCCTTTACCTGGACTATTTTCAAGCCCCCCTCCACCTCATTCCATTTGACGCCGAACTTTGCGCGGGAGCCTAATTGTATGACTGCCGCGGGCGGGTTATCTTTTCCCTTTGGCGGTGACGCGTCCGGGGGGGCCTTTGAATCTTTTGGCGTGACAGGCTGGGGCAGAGCTTCCATTAAGATGGAGGCGGTTATCGATTTAGCGGGAGCCCGGGCAGAGACCACATCTCCCTTACTGTCCCCTCGATAAGAAAAATAGAATACAATCCCGATCACCGCAAGAAATACCACGCCCCATACGGCATAAAGCTCGGCCATAAGACGGCGGTCCCGGACCAGGAACCGGTGACGGCAGTTTGCGCACCGATAAGGCAAGGAGGCGGTAAGAAACAGAATGAGCCGCTCTCCCCGAATCCGATGGGAGCGCGTTATCTCTTCACTTCTGCATTTAGGACATTCCATATCGTGGTGAAACTGGGCAATCAATCCGAAATTCCCCCCTGAGCCATACAATATCATATCTCCGGAAAAATGAAAATGAGACTTTAAATTTATATACTTTTCATCTGCCCGTCTCCTCATAAGGGGGAGCGTGCGACCCTCCTAGCCCACCCCATAGGTGATTTCGAGAATTCTGTCGATCCTGAAGGATCGCTCGCTCTTTCTCAGCCGGCAGTAGGCCCTCAACCCCTCGAAGGTCTTGCCTTTGAACTCCATCTGCTCGATCGAGAGGGGCACTATGGTACGAAGCGATTTGGTGTCATCAGGCTTGAGGTAGAGAATTTCAAGGCCTACCCCACGCTTCATGGCATCCTCTATGATCCGCCTTCTTTCATCGTATCCGACCCTCTGCAGCGCCTTCTCGTACTGGAATTGGGTGAGAAAGGCCGCCACCCGCCAGTCCATCCTGATATGGCCTTTGGTGATCTTCTTAAGGAGGGTGATGCCGCCAAAGCTCGTGCACCGGCTGAGCGCGACATAGACCTGGCCGTGGGCGAAGGCGCCCCGTCCTATATCTATCACCACCCTGTCGAAGGTCTTTCCCTGGCTTTTATGGATGGTCACGGCCCACGCGAGGCGGACGGGATACTGGGTAAAGGCGCCGGTCTTCCTCGTCGATATGCGCTTCGTCGCCCTGTCATATTCATACTCGAAAAGCTCCCACGTATGGGGGATCACCTCTGCGACGACTCCGTCATTGAGGGCGACGATGAGAACGTCGTCGACCTCGGGCCCTTTTTCGATGGACCTGATCCGCCCGATAGAGCCGTTTACCCATTGGCCGCCCTTGTCGTTATTGACCAGCATGACCTGGGCGCCTTTTTTGAGCACAAGGGTCTCTTCGGTGGGCAGACTCGACTGGTCTATCGAGCCGCTCACCGTGCATTCGTAGCGCAGCGGGGTCCCGGGGAGAGATTGGAGCTTTTCGAGGTTTCTCGTGTGGGCCAGGTCGTTGGTACTGGTGAGGGTGATGTAGAATTCATGCTCGGGCGGAACAAATCCAGGCGCCCAGCGCTCGTTCAGCTTCTCGAGGTCGCGTTCCGTGCAGGACCTGTTCCTGATGGCGGAGAGAAGGTCGATGAATTCCGGCTCAGTCTGGCGGTAGACGGTGGTAAGCTCGATGAACTCCATCTCAAAGCCCGGCTCCTTAAAGACGAGGGACGAGAAAAAATAAGGGGTCTCGTAGCGGTGGGTGAATATCTCCCTTTCCCCGGTGCTCACCACGGGAGGGAGCTGGTAGAGGTCCCCTATGAAGATCATCTGGATGCCCCCGAACCAATCGTTATGGCGCGGCCCGTTGAGGCGGAGGAATTTCTCCACGCAATCGAGGAGGTCCGCGCGCACCATGGAGACCTCATCGATAATAATAGTGTCGAGACCCTTGAAGATATCGGCTTGCCAGTCAGGGACCTTCTTCACCTTATCGGGGGTGATGCCCGGTTTGAACCCGAAAAAGGAATGTATGGTCTGGCCCTGCACATTGAGGGCCGCCACGCCCGTCGGGGCAAGGACCACCACCTGTTTGCGGGTGGAACTGCGGAAGCAGTCGAGAAGTGTCGATTTTCCCGTGCCCGCCCTGCCTGTAATGAAGACATGCCGGGCCGATTCTTCCATCGCGCTCAAGGCACGTTGGAATCCCGGGTTTATCTCGATGGGCGCCTGTTTTTTCACGTAAGGACAATTATACACTGCTTTGTGAGATAAAAACCGAAATTTGCACTGGATTTTTTCTGCCGTCACCCTGTAAAATTGATGCTATGGCAAAGGTAAAAAGCTCAGAATTTGCATTGGCTTACAACAAAAGGGGCGACAACTGCCGTAAGCTTGGAAATTATGCGCAGGCCATCGTCAATTATTTACGCGCCATAGAATTCGATCCGGAGTACGTGGAGGCATTTATCAATCTCGGCGACACGTTCAGAAAAAATGGACATTATGAAGAAGCGGTCGCCTATTATTCCAGGGCCATAGAATTGAAGCCGGAGTGCGCCGATTTCTATGCCTACCGGGCGAGCGCCTACGGGAGCCTTCAGGACTACGAGAAAGAGATCGCCGATTATACCGCCATTATACGTCTCAAGCCCGGCGATGCCGCGGCCTACGGTAAGCGGGGCATGGTCTCGATGAAAAAGGGCGAGTACCTGCAGGCGATACATGACTACACCAGGCTTATGAATCTGAAGCCGGATTTCGATTGGGCCTATGTAATACGAGGGGATGCCCGTGAAGCCCTCGGCGCCCATGACGACGCGATCGCGGACTATACGAAATTTATCGGTATGAGACCGGATCAGGCCCAGCCATACGTAAACAGAGGAAAGGCCTATTGCAGTCGCGGAGACGAAGAAGAAGGGATAAAGGACTTTACCCTGGCCATAGCCCTGAGCCCGGACCTGGCGGAGGCGTATTTTTGCCGCGGCAGGATACTCAAAAAAAAGGGCGACCACCTTGCCGCGGTAAAAGACCTGAGAAAGGCCGTCAAACTCGGCAGTAATGAAGCCCGGGATCTTCTGGGCAGCTTGACGTGATCGGACCGGAGGCAGGCAACCCTCTTTTCAATAACCCGTCCTATCGAAGACAATCCCCTATTGAATCATAATTTTAATTAGGTGCCTGAGGCGTTGCCAATCAAAAAAATGGCGCGACCATTTTCTTTTGGCCGGGCTTGCGCGATGCCCATCGCCTTCTTACATTCCATTTATCGACAAATTACAAATTACGGGGACAGCCATCATGCAAAAGATCTCACCCTTCTTATGGTTCGATGACAATGCCGAGGAGGCGGTGAAATTCTATACCTCCGTCTTCAAAAATTCGAAACTCGATCGCATCACCCGCTACGGCGAGGCGGGTCCCGGTCCTCAAGGAGCGGTAATGATGCTGAGCTTCACTCTCAACGGCCAGGATTTTGTGGCCCTCAACGGCGGTCCGGTCTTCCGGTTCTCTCCCGCCATATCATTTGTCATATACTGCGAAACGCAGGCCGAAGTAGATTATTACTGGGAAAAATTATCGGAAGGGGGAGAAAAAGGCCAGTGCGGCTGGATCAACAGAGACAAATTCGGGATCTCCTGGCAGGTGGTACCGGAGGTTCTGATGGAAATGCTAGCCGATGAAGACAAAGAAAAGGTACACAGGGTCATGCGGGCAATGCTGAAGATGGAAAAAATCGATATTCGAACATTGGAGCAGGCATATAGGCAGTAATAAAGGGCAAACGGGACAAGGCTGCCCTCAACGCGAGGCTACACTCCGTGCAGTCTACTGATGGAGATCCAATTACTCATACTCTTTCGGAGCGCCGCATATCATTACCATCGATCCGTCCGAAGTATTCCGGTATTGGTGTTTCTCGTGAGGGAGGACCAGGACGAAATCTCCCTTCTTCACTGGTCTCTCTTCTCCACTCCCGGTGACCAGGACGCCGCTTCCCTCTATGATGTAATTTACGTGTTCGAAGGGATGGGTATGATAGGGCGTGTGCCCTCCCGGTTCGAAGGTGAAGACCCTGAGCGACATCAGGGGAGTGCCGTCATCCTTTCCGATAGGGACCTGTTTGAAGACCTTGTCGGCTCCCTCCAGCTCCATTTTTTTCTTTTCAACTTTTGTAAGGTCCGTGATCTTCATACGTCTCTCCTTCTGGAATGGAATAACTCCGCGGAGCAGTCCGCAACGGAGAATATCTCTTATCCTTCTCTTCAATAAGGTGCCTTGAAAACCGCCTTGCCCTCTGATTAGCTTAGTACAATGGAAGAAGAGTGCATTTTCTGCCGGATCGTACGGAAAGAGAGGCCTGCCGAGATCGTCTATGAAGATGATACGATCGTGGCCTTCAAGGACAGGTTTCCCCACGCGCCGGTCCACCTTCTCCTGGTGCCCCGGAAGCACATCAGGAGCATCAACGATCTTGCCGATTCAGACTGGGCCGTCGTCTCCACCCTGGTCATGAAAGCCCGGGAACTGGCGGAGCGATTCCATATTTCACGCTCCGGCTATAAGCTGCTTTTTAATGTCGAGCGCGGCGCGGGGCAGGTGATTTTCCATCTTCACCTCCACCTAATCGGAGGCTGGGACCGCGAAAGGGCCTAAAGCGCCTGAAATGCCTCCCATTCCCCCCGCTCTTTAAGCACATCCCTGTAGACTTCCAGGGCCTTGTTGACCAGGGGCATTCCGCCGTAGGGCGCCAGCTGGAAGAAGACCTCGGCCAGCTTTTTGGGATCGCAGCCCACATTGAGGGCCGCATTCACGTGGAGCTTCAGCTCGTCCGCCGCGCCTAAGGCCGCGAGCATGGCGCAGGCAGCCATCTGCCTCTCAGGCAGGGTGAGGACGGTCCTGGAATAGAGATTGCCCGTAATATGCTTCGAGAGGTCATTTGCCAGGTCCCTGTCGAACTGTTTCCACATTACGTAAGGAGGGTCCATTTTTATGCCTTTACCGAAGAGCTTCCTGGCTGTCTCCTGGGTCCGCTTCTTTATTTCTTCCTCATTCATTCCGAAAAAACCTCCCCTTTTTTTATGCGAGACTTTCCTTATTCACAGCCTTCCCCTATTTCCCGGGGGCCGTTAATCAGGGCATTTCGAGATATGATTCGGCAAAATCGATGACGCACATGGTCCGATAGACATGGTGGGGACCGCATGCGATGCCGATTACGTTAAAATTGGGGCTGACGAGATTGTTCCTCTGCTCCCATCCCTGAGAGCCTCCCTCGGTAAGGGCCGCCTGCATCAGCCTGTGGGCGTCCCCGTAGCCATAGTAGAGGTTCTCCCCTGCCTTGCCATCCCACTGGCCATACTTGTTCATCCGCACGAAAGACGTGCTGCCGTCGCTCCCTTTATGGCCGGTGAGCCCCCTGGGGCCGTGATCGATGAGAAGCTCCCGCGCCGCAAGGCAAAGGCCGCGGGAGACCTTGAGAGGGGGCAGGGGGGTTATTTTATTGAGAAAGAGAGCCGCTTCCTCCGTTTCCTCCCCGCCCTTCAGGCCGGCAGCCCGTTTTTTTGGATTGGCCCTCAGATCGTTGATCTGCCTCACCACATCCCTTTCCATATCGGAGAGGGTGACACTTCGTGCGCCTTCATTAAGAGGAAGCCCGTTATCGGCGGGGGCCGCGCTTCTCATCACGGGGCCGGCGCAGGACCAGAGCGCGGCGCTCGCCAGAAGGGTGGCGACAAGGAGTGCAAGGGATCTGGTGATGACGGTTTTCATGGCGACCATATTCTATATCCTGCAAGGGAAGTTGTCAAAAGAGAAGTCACACAAAAAAGCAGCGTGGTTCGACGTGAATACGGGAGGGTCTCTCCTTATGATGGCCTGAATCGCGGCATTCTTTCTGAATTCCTTCGCGAGGAAGGTCCTCACCTGCTTTCTTCCCCACCCTTCGGGATGGGTGAAATCGCGATAGAGGGAGAGGTCCCCTTCGTAGAAATCGACCGTCTCCAAGACGCCTGCTTCCTGCGAGTTCACGGGAAGGTTGAATACGGCGACATTGAGGAAGTCGATGAGGTCCGCATGGGCGGCGGTATAGGAAAGGGTCTTCCCTGCCGTCTCCTCCGTCTCCGTAGGCGTCCCGAAAAGGAGATACACATAGGTGGCGATTCCCGCCTTTTTCAAGGCTTTTAACGCGTCCGAGGAAACGGTGAGATCGGTGCCCTTGTGCATGGCGTCGAGGACGGCCTGGTCGCCCGATTCCAATCCCACCTTCAACATGACACAGCCCGATTTCCTGAGGGCCGCGCAAAACCCGGGATCCGTGAGGTGTGGAGTGATCCGGGCAAAGCCATACCACGGGGCGCCCGGTGGATCGAGGGCCAATCCCTTCATCAGCGACGGGCTCAACGCATTATCTACTATATGGATCAGAGATGGCTTAAGCTTTCGGGTAAGGTCGCGAAGATCTTTTGCCGCCACGGGATCGGGCGTCTTATCATAGGGGCTCCCCTCCGCCCTCTCCGGACAAAAGGCGCACCCGCTCCAGTAGCACCCGGTGGACGCGCTGTAGGGAAGGATGAGCCCGGGCGCCAGATAAAGGTCTACGGGCAACAGACTATATTCAGGCATGCAATGGAGGTCCGGTTTTAGTTCGATCCCGGCGAGCGCGAGAAGGGCCTCTTCTCCGGGCCCTGCCACGAGATAGTCGACCAGGCCTCTAAAAGGGTTACTCCACCCCGGTCTTCTCATCCATGAGGTGACGAGCCCCCCTCCCAGCACGATCTTCTTCTCGGGAAACTTTTTTTTCAGGAAGCCGGCCATGGCGAAGGTAGTGAGGGCCTGGCTCAGATAATTGAGGGAGAAGCCGACGATCTGTGATGGGGATTTTTCCAAAAGATTCTCGAGCCTCTCGCGAAAATAGGGATAGAAAGGGTTGAGGGACTCTTCTTCCGCAGCCCGTATCAAATCCCCGCTCTTAACCGGGGAGAGGAGCGTGTGCCGGTAATTTCCGAGCCCGATCTGTATTCCGGGGGCTCCGGCCAGCCTGAGGACCCGGTCTACGTCATTCACGGCCCTTCTGTAGCGGTCAGGGGAAAGATAAGTTGTTCCCTTCCTCAGGGCTGTCAGATTTCTGCCTCTGTTACGGACCGCCCTATTGCTCCACGTATCTCCCGGTTTCCATTCCTGCCCCAGAAGCCAGAGGATGCCTTCCAGGTTGGCGTCCACAAGTTGGCATTCGACCCCGTGGGCGAGTAATGCACCTGCGAGCCTGGCCAGGCCCGGAGGGGGCTCGGACGGTTTGACGATGGGGGGATGGATGAGGATCATGGCAGAATACCCATAGGGACTCCAATTTTAGACCAAACTCCCCCTCCGGTCAACTAAGGCATTGCCCGGAAATTGCGAGGACATAGGGCGGACTTAAGTGAATCGGCCCTATGGATGATAACCTTTAAGGGTCCGGTATCGAGCGCCGGCTCCCGTAAGGACTCTGTGTGTTGAAGACCTATACCGCAATCAAGATTGCCGTGGTGATGATATCTTTCCCTTTCCCGGGACGAGAAAGGGGTTTCTCGTGGCTCGCCGTCTGATTACACATTTTGGAGTGGGAGGAAGCACCCTCATACTGAGCAGTCTGTCTGTTCTCGCCTCCTTTTTCATGTATTTGATAGTGGGCTTCTCTGTCGGCTCACTCCGACCCTTCGGCATAATGGCCTCCCTCATTACCCCGGCCCTTGTCGCTCCCCCAATCTGCATCATTCTCCTGAGGGCATCCCTCGCTCTCGACCTCACCAGGAAGAGCCTTCTCCGGGTTAGGGAAGATCTGGAGGCCAGGGTTGAAGAGCGTACCGAAGCCCTTCGGAACGCAAACGAACGCCTGACGCGGGAGATTCAGGAAAAAGCCTCGGCGGAAGAAGAGCTGTGGAGACATCGCGCCCTTCTCGAAGAGCTGGTCATCGAGCGAACGACCGAGCTTGAGACCAAAAATTCCCAGCTTAAATCCGAGATCCTCGAGAGGAGGAAATCGGAGGAGAAGCTCAGAGAGAGCGAGGAGCGGTACCGAATCGCGGTTCAGGCGTCTCCCGACGGTGTCTTTATCCACGTGCACGGTTCCATCCAATTCGCGAACAGGTCCTTTGCAAATCTGGTGGGGGCGAAGGAGCCGGAAGACCTGTACGGGCTGACGCCTTTGTCCCTCGTCCATCCTGATTCACTTGAACTCGTGCAGGAGAAGATCACGAATTTTGCACAGGGAAAAGAGCAAAACCCTTTGATCGAGCAGAAACTCCTCCGTATGGATGGTTCCACGGTTGAGGTCGAAGCCCATGGGGTTCCTGTAAGCTTCGGCGGGACGGACGCAATTATGGTCGTTATGAGGGATATAGGAGAGCGGAAACGGGCGGCGGCCAATCTCCGGAACCTGTCCCGGGCTATCGAGGCGAGCCGGGCAACGGTAGTCATTACGGATATGGACGGCGCGATCGAATATGCGAACCCCGCCTTCACCTGGATTACCGGATATACCCTCGAAGAAGCCCTCGGCCGGAACCCGAGGGTCCTCAAGTCCGGTGTTCACCCCCCTGAATTCTATGAAACCATGTGGAACACAATCCTCGCCGGGAACGTGTGGGAAGGGGAGATGTGCAACAAAAGGAAGAACGGCACCCTTTACTGGGAGTTGGCATCCATCTCGCCGGTAAGAAGCAGCACGGGGGAAATCTCTCACTTCGTGGCGGTGAAGGAAGATATCACGGAGAAGAGGAGACTCAGCTAAGAGGTCCAAAACCAGTATGCCTTTCTCCAGACCGTGATCGATGCTATCCCCAACCCCATCTTTATCAAGGACCGGGAGGGAAAATACCTTGGGGCCAACTCCTCCTTTGAAAAATATGTCGGTATGGCGACCGATGAGATCATGGGTAAAACCGTGTATGAATGGGCGCGCCCGGACCTTGCCGTTGAATATGAAAACATGGACAGGGACCTTTTTCTTCACGGAGGCGCCCAGGCCTACGAGACGAAAACCATTTTTCCCGCTACCGGCGAGTTGCGGGACGTGATCTTCAATAAGGCCACTTTCCATGATGCCGATGGGGCGGCAATTGGTCTCGTGGGGGTGATCCTCGACATTACGGAACGGAAGAAAATGGAAGAAACGGTCCGGCAAAGCGAGCTGAAAGCAAGGACTATACTCGAATCGGTTTTTGCGGGCATTATGGTTATTGATCCGGAAACCCATATGATAGTCGACGTAAACCCGGTGGCAGCTAAACTTATCGGAATGGCGAAAGAGGATATTGTAGGTCATGTATGTCACGAATTCACGAGCCTTGCCCGGAAAGGGGAATGTCCCGTCACAGACCTGGGCCAGGTGACCGATAATGCCGAGCGCACCCTTGTCACGAAAGGGGGAAAGAGGGTGCCCATCATCAAGACGGTCGTGCCTGTCATCCTGGACGGACGTCCTCACCTCCTTGAAAGTTTCGTCGATATCACCCAGCTCAAGCAGATGGAGGAGCGGCTGAGAGACGCCAAGCAGGTTGCTGACGCGGCGAACCTGGCAAAAAGCCGGTTCCTCGCGAATATGTCTCACGAGATCAGAACACCCATGAACGCCATTCTGGGTTTCTCCCAGCTCATCGAACGGGAGACGGCGGTAACGCCCCTCCAGAAGCAGCGCCTCGATATTATCAACCGCAGCGGGGAGCACCTTCTCGCCCTTATTAACGATATTCTGGAAATGAGCAAGATAGAGGCGGGCAGAGTCGTGCTGAACCCCGGTGTTTTTGACTTTCATGCCCTTCTTGACGACCTCGAGCGGATGTTCGGCCTTCGGACGGACGGGAAAGGTCTCAATTTTACCATGCAACGCACAGACGAGGTGCCACGCTTTATTGTCACCGACGAGGGCAAATTGCGGCAGGTACTCGTGAACCTCCTGGGCAATGCAGTCAAATTCACGGAGGAAGGAGAGATCGCCGTGCGCATCAGTACTGAAGGACCTGGGCTGCTCTCCGTAGAAGTGGAAGATACGGGTCACGGCATCGGGGAAGAGGACAGGGCACGCCTCTTCCGGCCTTTCGAACAGACGGACGTGGGGATCAAAACGGGCGGGGGAACGGGGTTGGGTCTTGCGATCAGTCGTGAATTCATCCGGCTCATGGAAGGAGAGATCGGGGTGAGGAGCGAGAAAGGCAAGGGGGCGCTCTTCTATTTTCGGGTGCCTTTCAGTGAAGGGTCGGAGATCGCACAGATTGAAGCAAAACCGGGCAGGATCGAAGGACTCAAGTCCCACGTGCCTGCCCCTCGTATCCTCGTTGCAGACGATAACGATGATAACCGTCTTCTCATCGCGAGCCTTCTGGGGCACGTGGGGTTTGAAATCCGCCAGGCAGTGAACGGCATCCAGGCGGTCGATGAGGTCCTGCAATGGCAACCGCACCTTGTGCTCATGGACCTGCGCATGCCCCTTATGGACGGGTATGAGGCGATTCGCCGTATCCGTTCCAGTCCCCGGATCGATCAGCCACGGATCATCACCCTCACGGCCAGTTCTTTAGGGTCGAATGCACAAGAGGCGCTTATTGCCGGCTCCGACGACTTCGTAAGCAAACCCTTCAGGGAGACCGACCTGCTGGAGAAGATGGGGCGGCTTCTGGAGGTGGAGTATATATACGGGGGCGAGAAAGAGGAAGAAGGCTTTGCCGGCACGGAGGACGCCGACAGGCCGCTCGCGGGCCACATCCCGGAGGAGATGATCGGACGGATAAAGGAAGCGGCCATAGACGGGGATTTCGAGCACATTCTCGAGCTCGCTGCCGAAGTCGAAACCCTGGACCTCGGCCTCGCCCGGAAGCTGAGGGGCCTCGCGGAGATATTCGATATGAAGAGCCTCCTTAAAATGATCGAGAAAAGGTGACATATGACGACTGAAAAGGCAGGGCAGCAACAAAGTATTCTTATTGTAGACGATAACCCCGTGAACGTGCAGCTTTTGACGGGAATGCTTAAAAAAGGGGGATTCAAGGCGAGAGCCGCCCTCAGTGGAAAACTGGCCATTCAGGCAGTGCAGAACAATCCACCGGACCTCGTCCTCCTGGATATAAACATGCCGGAGATGAGCGGTTACGAGGTGTGCGAGCGGCTGAAGGCCGACAGCGCCTTGAGAGAGATTCCTATAATCTTTATAAGCGCCCTCAACGAAACTGTAGACAAGATCAAGGCCTTTCAGACAGGCGGCGTCGATTATATCACGAAGCCTTTCCAGTTCGAGGAGGTGGAGGCCCGTGTGAAAACTCACCTCGAGCTTCGCGCCCGGGGGCGGGAGCTGGAGCGCAGTTACGAACAGCTCCGTGAAGCGGAGAGACTGCGGGATAACCTCGTCCACATGCTCGCCCACGACTTAAGGAACTCCCTTACCGCCGTCTCCGGATATCTTGGCCTCATCGAGATGACTGGGAAGAAGACTCTTTCGCAGAAAACCCTGGGATATGTGCGCAAAGGCGCCCAGTCCCTGGCCACCACGGTCTCCATGATCTCGACCATGCTCGACGTGAGCAGGATGGAGGCGGGGGTCCTGAAGCTCATGCCTATCAGGTTCGATGTCGCGGCGCTCATAAAGGCGGTATTATCGGATATGGAGGCCCTTCAGGGGCAGGGGGAGCTGCAATTCGACCCGCCTTCCGGCGATTATTATGCAAGCGCGGACCGGGAGCTGATAAGAAGAGTATTGCAAAACTTGGTGGATAACGCGCTGAAAGCGATTCCGGCCGGTGGTGCGGTCCGTGTCAATGTGGAGCAGGAGGACGGCTGCGTTCGCATGACCGTGCAGGACAATGGACCGGGAATAAGGAAGGAGGATCAGGAAAGGATCTTCGAGAAATTCGGCCAGGCGGACCTGGGCTTCGGCAAAGGCAAATATTCCACCGGCCTGGGCCTGGCCTTCTGCAAACTGGCTGTGGAGACACATGGGGGCAGGATAGGAGTAGAAAGCGAGGAAGGCAAGGGGAGCACCTTCTGGTTCGATCTGCCTGTGGCATAAACAGAAGCGTAAGGCAAGGCGCGTTTACCTGGACGGCCGCTGAATCGGCCGGAAGTGGGCGCCTTGAGGCGGAAAAATGTCCCATCTTCGCCGCCCATGCTCCGGTCGCCGGGCTTTGGCGTCCATACACGCCGACGGGCGGCGATATCCTCCTCCTCGCTCGTTTTGATAGTGTGAATTTCCGCGTGAAAAACCTCCCCCCGCGAGCCCGAGTGCGTTTAAGCCTCTTCACTATCTCCCGGACCATGCATATATCAATACGCCGGGAACAGGGATTAAAAGGCCGGCCCCCGTCCGGGTTGCTCATATCCTCGCAGGCAGAGGTGTGAATGAATACAGTACGGCGTCGAAAGCATTGCAGAAGGATGCCGGGAGGATATAGCCGATTTGACTATACACGAACAAATGCTATCTGTGAAAGAAGAGGGCTACGTCGGTTATGGGGCAGCGGCTCTCGAACACGGTGGGTTTACCATAGGGGATCTCGGCTCCTCCGGACTGTTCCTTGCCCCATTCGATGCCGACCTGGGCGAGCCTG
The DNA here is from genome assembly GCA_036504895.1 of Syntrophorhabdaceae bacterium. Lineage (NCBI taxonomy): Bacteria > Pseudomonadati > Thermodesulfobacteriota > Syntrophorhabdia > Syntrophorhabdales > Syntrophorhabdaceae > Syntrophorhabdaceae bacterium. Next base: position 21,638 of record DASXUJ010000065.1, on the reverse strand, counting down.
ACGCCCGTGTCGGAGGATATAAGGCCGTCCCTGAAAAGATCCTCCCTGAAGCAGACCCCATTGAAGACCAGAAGCTCCAGGTCGTCGCCGGTTCTGCGATGCAGTTGTCTCACCATATAGCGATCGAGGGCCTTGCTCAGGGTGACGTCGAATTCATATCCCATCTCCGTGAGGGGCTCTACATAGATGCGACGGTAATCGGCATACCACCTCTGCCTATCCTCCCGGACCGGGGGATCGATGGATGCCCGCAATTGCGCGACCATTTGGAGATATTTCGCGGTCTCTTTCTCATGCTCGTAACCTGCAAGGGGAAGCTGCTTCTCGGAAATTATATTTCTTCGCTCCACCGCCTTTGCAGCTTCTCTCTGGGTCGTTACGATACCGGTGAGACCCCAGACAAAGATGAAAAGAACCACCGCGACAAAGCCTCCCCCGACGAGAACGATGGCCGTGGTGATCACGTTAATGCTCCGGTCGCCGGGCCAGCTGCTCCTTTCCAGCGCACTCCGTATGGGATGGAGGGCTAAAAATGCCACCAGGACTGACGCCCATCGGGCCGTTTCACCCTGAAATAACCACCCGATCATACCGAGACAGAGGGGCGCCACCACAAGGGCGGAGATCTGAAATGCGATAATTGAAGACAGTTTTAGGGTGAATGTTTCCTTGAGATTTTCCGCAGGAGGAATTTCTTCGAAAGAAGGGCAGGAGTTGCCCTCGTCTCCACCCGATCCGGGGCCGTCAGACCCTTTGGGGGGCGGCTCATCCGCCTCGGCCGGGACCGCGGTCTCCTCCTTCCCGGTGCCGGACCCCTGGAGCCTGCGTATCTTTTCCTCTTCCCATTCATCAAGTTGGGACATAATTGTCCTCCCTTAAATGTTATCGCCCGTGGGGCTGCTGAATTAAGGTTTTTGAGAGGACGGCGGTCGCCTAAGCTTCGGACTTTGTATCGAGTACTCGTCTGATCGCAACTGCAAGTTCCTGTTTGCTGAGGGGTTTCATGAGGAATCCCTTGATTCCGGCTTCTTTTGCTATTTTCGGAGACACGCTGGCGCTGTGTCCCGTGCAAAGGATGATGGGGATGTCGGGCCTTATCTCCAGAAGGTTCAGGGCCAGATTGAGGCCGGTGAGCGCCGGCATAGTCTGGTCGAGGATCACCGCGTCAAAACGGGATGGATCATCGGAAAAAAGCGTAAGCGCCTCCATGCTGTCAGTCAGGGCTGTCACTATGTATCCGAGACGTTCCAGTGTGGTCTGCCCCCATTCCGTCAGGGCCTCCTCGTCGTCGACAAAGAGGATGCGCTCAGAACCCCTGGGAATTGGCCCTCTTTCAGCCTCTTCCACCGGCTCGCCGGTCCGTGCTGCAGGAAGACATACTCGGAACGTGGAGCCCTCTCCCGGCTCGCTTTCAACAGTGATAGTGCCGTCGAGGCTTTGCACTATTCCGTAGACGACCGCCAGGCCCATACCGGTCCCCTCGCCGGTCTTCTTCGTGGTAAAGAAGGGTTCGAAAACCCGTTGTATAACTTGGGGTTCTATGCCGCGTCCGGTATCCGACACTATGAGCTGGACATACTCGCCCGGTTCTAAATCCTCATCCGGAACCGGAGAATCGGGTCCAAAATCGATATCGGTAGTGCCTATACCCAGGATTCCGCCTTTCCCCCTCATGGCAAAGGACGCATTGGTGGCGAGGTTCATGACGATCTGCTGGAGTTCAGTGGGAGAGGCAACGACCATGTCTCTGGAAGCCTTCAAATTGAGCCTGATATCGATCGTGGCGGGGATCGAGGCCCGCAGGAGCTGGACCGTCTCCTTGACCAGCGCAGATAGTGATACCGGTGTTCTTGCTACTTTGGCCTTCCGGGAAAAGGCGAGAATCTGCTGCACCAGGTCCCGTCCCCGGAGAGCCGCACTGATTACCCTGTGCATATGGGAGAGGCTCGGGCTACCCGGAGGGAGATCTTCTTCGACCATTTCCCCAAACCCGAGGATGGCGGCAAGGATATTATTGAAATCGTGGGCGATGCCGCCGGCAAGGGTTCCTACCGCCTCCATCTTCTGTGACTGCCGGAGCTGCTCCTCAATGCGTTTCCTATCCGTGATGTCACTGTTGATCTCAAGCAAAGCGATTGGCTTCCCCTGATTGTCCCGCCGTAATGCCCGCCTGCTCGCCACGATAATTTTCCTGCCTTCCCGGGTCGTGTGTACGACCTCCCCTTCCCATCGGCCGTGGAGGAGGAGTTCCTTGTCTATTTCCTCCCGCGGCTGGGTAAATACGGTCTGAAGGAGGCTATCAGTCACTTTTCCCTTCACCTCAGCGCTCGTCCAGCCGTACCGCTCCTCCGCGCCCCTATTCCAGAAGAAGATTCTATTGTCGAGGTCATGGGCGATAATGGCATCGTGGGTGAGATTCAGTAACTCCGCCTGCCTCGCTAAGTCCTCTTCGATCTTTCGGCGCCGATCGATTTCTTCATGGAGTGCATCGACTGCCTCGCTCAGGTCGGCCGTCCTTTTCTGCACGCGAAGATCAAGCTCATCATGGGCTTTTTGAAGCATATCCTCGGCGCGCTTACGCTCCGTGATGTCACGCACGATTGCGACGGATCTTAAACTCCCGTTACTGTCGGTGAAGAGACTCGTGGAGACTTCACCGGGAAAGATCGTGCCATCCGCTCGTCTGTACATTAACTCTCTGCTGTACCGGCCTGTCTCCCGTTCCCTGAGCATAGCGGCCGGTTCGGGCGTGGGGGAGGCTAATATTTCATCCTGTGACAGACCGATCATCTCCTCTTCGGTTCGCCCAAACATGCGGCAGGCAGCAGGGTTGGCTGAGAGAATAGTATCTTTTCCGGAGGGGTCAGCGAGAATGACTGCATCGAGGCTCTTTTCGAAGAGTGTGCGATAGCGCTGCTCGCTTTCCTGCAGTGCCGCCTCCATCCGCCTGCGTTCCGCAAGATGAGTCACCAGACCGGTGTTTTCGAATCGCAGCTTCACGGACGCAATTCTCACGGCATAAATTTGTTTCGCGGTGAGGAACATCATCAGCCCGAAGAGAAGGGCCATCCCTCCCATGGCCAGATGTAACTCGTCGCCAAGCAGTACAAAGCGGATGATGATTGGAGTCAGGGCAGGCACACTATAGGCGAGAAAGGCTATGACTATACTGGAGAATGCCGCAGCAGCACCAGCCACCATGCCACCGGTCACAAAAGCAAGGAAGGTCTGATGGGCAAGTGATTCGATTGGAAAGAGGAAGACGGCTGAGGAGCCCCATGCCATACCTGACAACGTTAAACCTGCGATGAACCGCGTGCCCCAATAGCCGGCCTCTGATATCTCCGGCGATCTCCTGAAAAATATATGGACATCACGGAATCGCAAAAGGCTTATCCCCGCCAGCACCGCAACCCATGCGATCAGGACAGTGGGTGAAGTGACATTTCTTTGGATGATAACGAGAACGACAGAATTGATTGCCGATGCACACAGACCCACATAGGAATTACCGTATAATTGCGTGACTTGCTCCGCGTAAAGCGCCTTTTGCTCTTCCGTTAAAGGGGCCCCTTGTTCAATATCTCCCGGAGGTTTCATGTATCCTGCCCTCTCCTTATCGTACAGTGGAGGTGCGGTCTTCCTCGGGTTTGCCGGCCATCCATCCTCCGCAATTACAAAGACTATAATCACTTATGGCTTGACAGCGAATAGACGCCCGACGGTTCTTCAACATTCACTCTTCTTTACAAAAGCCTCCCATCCGTACTTTAATATCCCTTCTGATGCAACCCGCACTACACCCGGGAAAAAAGAAACAGGAGAGGACCGTTGCCCGAAGATCTTAAGAGTCAGCTTAACCCGTCTCAATTCGAGGCGGTAACCGCCACTGAAGGACCGGTGCTCGTGATTGCGGGGGCGGGGAGCGGCAAGACCCGGGTGATCGAATACCGCTGCCTCCACCTCGTGCAAAACGGTGTCGAGCCTGAATCGATCCTGCTCCTTACCTTTACTCGCCGGAGCGCCCATGAGATGATCGAGAGGGCTTCGCGCAATGACCCGCGCTGCTCCCGCATCGAGGGGGGCACCTTTCATTCCTTTGCTTCCAAGGTGCTGCGCCGCTACTGCCGGGGCCTCGGGATATCGTCCAGTTTTACCATCTATGACGAAGGTGATGCGGAGGAGGCGATCAGGCGGTGCTGCAACAAGATGGGCTTTGACGGGGACAAGGAATTTCCGAAAAAGAACGAGCTCAAGAACGTCTTCAGCCTTTGCGTCAATAAGGGCATGGAGGTGGACGATGCGGTGGGCAAGTCCTTTCGCGATTATGACGACCGTGTGGACGAGATCCGCTCGGTGCAGAAGGAATATACGGACTATAAGCTTCGCAGCAACTGCGTCGACTATGACGACCTTCTCGTCTATCTCAAGGTGGTCCTGGAGATAGACGAGGTGCGGGAGAAGCTCTCCGAGCAATACCGCTACCTCATGGTGGATGAATACCAGGATACCAACGGGGTCCAGGCCGACATCGTGCGCCTCCTCGCGAAGAAATTTGGAAACGTGATGGTGGTGGGGGACGACGGGCAGTCCATCTACGGCTTCAGGGGCGCCAACCACCGTAATATTCTCGATTTTCCCGATAACTTTACGGGCTGCAGGGTCGTGAAGCTCGAGGCGAACTACCGCAGCACCCAATCGATCCTCGATATGGGCAACGCGGTACTCGGCACCATGACCCGAAAGTTCGAGAAGAAACTCCTGTCCGCGACCGGCTATACCGGCGAAAAGCCGATGCTTCGCCGCTTCGAAGACCCCTACGATGAGGCCGCATGGGTGGTTCGGAAGGTCCAGAGCCTGAAGGCCGAGGGCATCGATATGAGGGAGGCGGCGGTCCTCTTCAGAACCGCCTTCGCTTCGATGCAGCTTCAAGCCGAGCTGGTGAAATGGGGGGTGCGATTCAAGCTCTTCGGCGGCAGGAAATTTTATGAGACGGCCCACGTGAGAGATGTGATCTCCTTTCTCAGGCTGGTGGCGAATCCCACGGACGAGCTCGCGTGGCACCGGGTCCTGCTCCTTTTGCCCGGCATCGGCGTCAAGACCGTGGAGAGGCTCCTCGGCCTGATCGCCCATTACGCCGCCATGGGCGAGATCGTGGAAAAGGTATTCGCGCCTTTTGCCTCCGGCCGCACCCAATCGGAGGTCTTCGCGCGCTTACGTGACCTCCTCCTGTCCATTTCCCGCCCCTCCCTCTCTCCCGGGGCCCTTCTCGACACAGTGATCGCGTACTACGATCCGATTTTGACCGCAAAATATAAGAAGGAGCCGGGGAAGGTGAAGGAGCTTGTGATGCTTCAGGGCATGGCCCGGCGGTACGGGTCGCTCAGGGATTTTCTCGCGGACGTGGCAGTTGATCCCGATAAAGACGCGAAAGACGGGGACCTCGAATATCTCACCCTTTCCACGGTCCATTCGGCAAAGGGCCTTGAATGGGGCAGGGTGTTCCTCATCAGCCTCATGGATGGCGTCTTCCCTTCTGCGAGGGCTTTTTTCGACGGAGACGGCAACGAGATCGAAGAGGAGAAGAGGCTTTTTTACGTGGCCGTCACAAGGGCAAAGGACGAGCTTTACCTCAGCTACTGCGCAAAAGACGGAGTCGGCGAGAAAGGCGTCAAGCCGTCACGGTTCCTCAATGCGCCGGACGTGAAAAAGACCTTTGAGGAGCGGGCGGTCGGCTCCACGAAAAAGGCAGTGGGCCGTAATTCGCGGCGGTCGACGCGCAGGGGCAGGTAAAGGGGAAAGAGCAAATACTTTTTTTCACTTGATTGACATGGGTCTATCCGCTGCTATACTTGGTAGTGATATTACTTGCCGTCAAAAGGGGGTAGCTGTCATGGATCTGAAGGAATCCGTAAAATTACGGACCCTGAACCTGAAGGATCTCGAAGCACTTTCCGAGATCGATTATGATCTGTTGGGAAAAAAGAGGAGAGAATACTGGGAGAGCAGGCTCGAGCACTCGGCAGTCTCCGGGGTGCCGTCCCTTGCGGCCGAGAAGGACGGCCGTGTAATCGGGTTCATCATGGGGACCGCGAGCGGATGGGAATACGGCATTCCGGAAAATGTGGCCTGTATAGATACCATCGGAGTGGTCAAGGACTATCAGAATCAAGGCGTCGCGCGGCTTCTCTTTCACGAGATGACTTCCATGTTCAAAAAGACCGGAATTGAAACGGTCTATGTATTCGTCAACTGGAAGGATTGGGGTCTTCTCCAGTTCTTCGATAAAATGGGGTTCAGGCGGGGAGATATGATAAACCTCGAGCTGGATATTTAGTTCTTCGATCTCACCACGCGGGGGTAAGGCAGGGCATGGAACCATCGGAAAATATCGTGATACGACCGCTTAAATTCACTGACCTGGAAGCGGTCTGCCGGATCGACTATTCACTCCTGGGAAAAAAAAGGGATGTGTACTGGGAAAACAGGCTCGAGAAGGCAGAGGTGTCGGGATTACCTTCCCTGGCGGCTGAAGTTGACGGCACGGTAATAGGCTTCATTATCGGCAGCTCGAGCGGATGGGAATACGGCGTGCCGGAGAATGTGGGATGGATCGACAGCATGGGGGTAGCCGGGGAGTGGCAGGACAAGGGGGTATCTCAGCTCCTTTTTCAAAAAATATATGAAATTTTCAAGACAGTCGGCGTGGACAAAATATATGTCTTCGTGGACTGGAAGAAGTGGGATATCCTCAAATTTTTCGATAACATGGGCTTCCGGAGGGGAGACATGGTTAACTTCCGCCTCTCTCTATAGTTAACAGTTACCGTTTCCGGGAGAAAGGCGATTTCATTTCCCGGGCAACAGGGAGGGAGAAAAAGGTATTATTGAACCACCTTCTTTATCTTTTTGTCTTGACACGGACTTTGTTCATATATAATATTATTACAAATACATTTTTTCACAATTAAATACCAAGAGAGGTACCTTATGAAGCTAGAGGGCAAGAACGCCGTTGTCACTGGTGGTGGAAGGGGGGTAGGAAGAGCTATCAGCCTTGAGTTTGCCAAAGAAGGCGCAAATGTCGTGGTGAATTACGCAGGAAACCAGAAGGCAGCCGACGAAGTTGTGAAAATGATCCAGGATATGGGCAGGAAGGCAGTTGCAGTAAAGGGGGATGTGGGGCAGGAAGAGGATGCGAAGAAGGTAATTGACGCGTGTGCGGAGAATTTCGGGACCATCCACATTCTCGTAAACAACGCGGGCATTTCCAAGCCGGGCATGCTTCACAAGCTGTCGGTGCCCACCTGGGATGAGGTGGTAAACGTGCAGATGAGGGGCCCCTGGCTCACCACCAAAGCAGCATCGAAATATTTCATGGAACAGAAATACGGCAGGATCATCAATGTCACCTCGGTCGCCGGGGTGGCGGGCACCATCGGTCAGATCAACTACGCGGCCGCAAAGGGCGGGGTGATCTCCCTGACCAAGTCGGTGGCAAGAGAGCTGGCAAAGTTCAACGTCACGGCGAATGTCATTTCATTGGGCATCGTGACCACGGAGATGACCCATACGATCTCGACTGATGAAAAGCTCAAGGAGATCTACGTGCGAAGAATACTCCTTGGCCGATATGCGGAACCGGAAGATGTGTCACCAGCCTTTGTGTTTTTTGCCTCTGATGACTCACGATACATTACGGGTCAACTTCTGGCCGTGGATGGCGGTTACGGAATGACGTAAAATCAGGGGGGTGATAGTTTAATATTCCACTAAAATGGGAGGTGTTACATGGCTGATGTACCAAATGTGATAAAGCAGTGGCAGATGGTTCAACCGACGTCCGTGAACAGGGAAACGAAAGAGGTTACTCCCGGCAAGCTCGCAGTGGCCGAGATTCCCGTACCGGAATTGAAGGAAGGCGAAGTACTGGTGAAAGTGGCCGGCTGCGGCGTGTGCCATACGGACCTCGGGTATTTCTTTGACGGCGTTCCCACGGTAAGCAAGCCACCGCTGGCACTGGGTCATGAGATTGCCGGCACGGTCGTGGCAGGCGATGCCGCATGGATCGGTAAAGAGGTAATCATTCCCGCGGTTATGCCGTGCAGAAAATGCATCCTTTGCAAGACAGGCAGGGGCAACAGGTGCCTCGCCCAGAAGATGCCGGGAAACTCTATCGGCGTGTACGGCGGTTTCGCGAACTATATACCTGTCCCTACGGTAGACCTCTGCGAAGTCAAGAACAGGGGAAGCTATGCCCTCGAGCAGCTCGCCGTGGTGGCTGATGCGGTAACGACTCCCTATCAGGCGGCCAAGAGAGCCGACCTGCAACCGGGCGACAATGTAATTATCATCGGAGCGACAGGCGGCGTAGGCGTCTATATGGCCCAGACCGCGAAAGCCCTCGGCGCGAAGAACGTCATCGGCATCGCCCGGAATCCCGATAAACTCAAAAGAGCCCTGGAATATGGGTGCGACGCGGTAATAAGCACCATCGACAAGACGAATAAAGATGTAGTGGGCGAATGGAGAGCGTTCTGCAAATCCAAAGCCGTCGATAACACGGGCTGGAAGATCTTCGAAGTAACAGGCTCGAAAGCCGGCCAGGAACTGGCCCTCGACCTTCTTTCATTCGTAGGCAAACTGGTCCTCGTCGGTTTCGGCATGGCGAAGAGCGAGTATATGTTCTCCAAGCTCATGGCTTTCGACGCGGAAGTCATCGGGACCTGGGGCTGCCTGCCCGAGTATTATCCGATCGTTCTCGACATGGTCCTCTCCAAGAAGATCACGATCGATCCCTTCGTCGAGGTTCGGCCCATGAGCACGATCGCGGCCACCTTCGAAGAGATTCACAAGGCCGGCTCTCCCGCAAAGAGAGTTGTTTTGACACCTGATTTTTAACGACGTCTAATAAACCTTATAAGGAGGAAATTTATGCTGAGTTGGATGCCCAGAGAAGAATCGATGAAGGATCACAGCAGGCACGGCGAAAACCATTGGGGAACGGAAGCTCCCTGCACCGTATACGAAAAGAAACCCCTCACGGACCCGAAGGGCAATGTAGTTCCGGGTCTTTATGTCGCATGGATCAGGCTGAACAACCCTGGCCAGTATAACTCCTACACCACCGAGATGGTGAAGGGCGTAATCGCAGGCTTCGAGAACTCCTCCACCGACCGCTCGGTCGTGGCCGTCGTTTTCACCGGCACAGGCCCGATGGCCTTCTGCACGGGCGGCAACACGAAAGAATATTCAGAATATTACAGCATGCGTCCGGAAGAGTACGGCTCATACATGGAACTCTTCAACAACATGGTCGATGCCATCCTTATGTGCAAGAAACCCGTTATCTCCCGCGTAAACGGCATGAGAGTCGCCGGCGGCCAGGAAATCGGCCTTGCCTGTGACCTCGCTATCTCTTCCGACCTCGCCATCTACGGCCAGGCCGGTCCGCGTCATGGTTCAGCCCCTGTGGGCGGCTCCTCCGATTTCCTCCCGTGGTTCCTGACCGCAGAAGATGCAATGTGGAACTGCGTAAGCTGCGAGATGTGGTCCGCATATAAGATGAAGGCGAAAAACCTCATCTCCAAGGCAGTCCCCGTCCTGAAAGACGACAGCGGCAAATGGGTAAGGAACCCGCAGGTAATCACCGAGTCATACGTCAAAGACGGCGAGATCGTTTACGGCGAGAACAAGACCGGCGACGAGGGCAAACAGGCCAGAGGCTGGGTCAACGAGAAACTGAAAAACAACGACTACGATTTCGCACTCCTCGACGCAGAGGTCAACAAGGTCGTCTGGACCTTCGCGAACCTCTTCCCGGGATGCCTGAACAAGTCAATCGACGGCATCCGTCAGAAAAAGAAATTCTTCTGGGATACCATGAAGAACGACCACAGATACTGGCTGGCCACGAACATGATGGGCGAAGCCTATCTCGGTTTCGGCGCATTCAACACCAAGAAGATCACCGGTATGGATACAATCGATTTCATCAAGTATCGCCAGCTCATCGCAGAGGGCGCACTGGTGGACGACAATTTCATGGGCGCTGTTATGGGCAAACCCAAGTAAGACGCGCATTACGAAGGGGGGGTATATCCCCCCCTTTTTTATTCACCCTATGAGGGTATTGCGGGCGCAGGAATAAAACAAGACCAGCCCCTCTCGAATGAAGGCCCGTCATCGGCGCCGCACAAGGTGGGGCGGGAAAGAAGGGAGAATTATCATGAGCTTCAATTCCATCACATATGAGAATAAGAATAAAGTAGCACGGATCACCCTGAATACGCCTCCTTCCAACTGGCTCACTATCTCGATGATGAAAGAGATCAACCAGGTAATTATGGAAGTGAAAAAGGATCCTACCGTACAGCTCCTCGTCTTTGACCACGCAGGAGAAAAGGCGTTCTGTGACGGCGTCGACGTAGCGGACCATACCCCTGACAAAGTGAACGAGATGATCGAAGTCTTCCATCGCATGTTCCGACTCATGGCGGAGCTCGATGTGACGACCGTGGCGGTAGTGAATGGGAGGTCCCTGGGTGGAGGGTGCGAGCTTATGGCCTTCTGCGATATCGTGATCGCGTCGGAGAAATCGAGGATCGGTCAGCCTGAGATCGCCGTGGGCGTATTCCCTCCCGTGGCGGCTGCATGGTTCCCCAAGATCATCGGACTTAAAAAAACCTATGAGCTGCTGCTCACGGGCAAAGTGATCAGCGCGAAGGAAGCCGAGGCGATCGGCCTCGTGAACGCAGTCATTCCCGTTGAAAATTTCAAGGAAGGGGTGGACAAGTTCCTCGCCGAGTTCCTGAACAAGAGCCGTCCGGTGGCCATGTGGACGAGACGGGCCATCAAGGCCGGGCTCAATGTGGACTTCATGGAAGCCCTCAAGGCATCGGAGATGATCTACCTCCACGACTGCATGAAGACGGAAGATGCCAATGAAGGCATAAGCGCATTCATGGAGAAGAGAAAGGCAGTGTGGAAGGATAAGTAGGACGGTCTATGCAATACGCTTCAAAAGAAGAGATCGGCAGCAGGATCGCAAAACTGAAGCCGTTGATGGAAAAGGCCTCTCTCGATGGGGCCTTCTTCCATTATAAAATCGATTATTTTTACCTTTCAGGCACCATGCAGGACAGCCTCCTCTTCGTGCCCCTCGACGGCGAGCCCATCCTGTTCGTAAAGCAGGAAATCAACCGGGCAAGACGAGAATCTCCCCTCTCTGCAATCATCCCCATCCGGTCGCATAAGGATATCAAGACCCACATAAGCCCCATGAAGAGGGTGGGGCTTCAGCTCGACGTGATCCCCTACAATGATGTAGTGAAGTTTCAAGAGATAATCGACGACGCCGAGCTCATCAACGTATCGCCTCTCACCAAGGAGCTCAGGAAGATCAAATCACCTTTCGAGATCGGACTGATGGAAAGGGCGGCGGCCATTCAAAAAGAGGTATACGGGATCATTCCCTCCATACTGAAGGAGGGAATGACGGAGATCGAGATCGGCGGGATACTCGAAGCTCATGCCAAGAAGCTGGGCCACGAGGGGCTTCTCCGGACCAGGTCCCTCAATTACGAAGCTTACACGTGGCATATAATAAGCGGACGGACGGGAAGCATCGTGAGCCAGTCCGATTCCCCCATGGGCGGTCTCGGCTTGTCGCCCGCTTTTCCGGTGGGGGCAAGCATGAAGAAGGTGAGGAAGAACGAGCCCATTCTCATCGATTTCGGCATCTGTTACCATGGATACCAGGTAGACCAGACCCGCATGTATGCCATCGGCTCCATGCCCGATCTATACATCCTCGCCTACGAGGCATGCCGCGAGATCCATTACCGTGTCCTCGAGAAGGCCCTGACCGGCATGGTAAGCCGCGACCTCTTCGAATATTCGGTCGACCTTGCCGATGAGCTCGGCTTTGGCGATGTTTATCTCGGCTATAAACCTCACAAAGTACGCTTCCTCGCCCACGGCATAGGCATCGAGCTTGCCGAATTTCCCTTCATCTCCGCAACCCATGATTATCCCCTCGAGGAGGGCATGGTCTTTGCGATCGAGCCCAAGATCGTCTTTCCGAAGAAAGGCGCGTGCGGCATCGAGAACACGGTCGTCATCGAAAACGGGAAATACAGGATCCTTACCGATATCGACGAAAGAATAATGATCCTATGACGGTTCATTGCGCGTCCCTCCGCGGCAGTATTGCCTACCTCCCTGCGTCACGAGTCGGGTAAAAGCGCCAAAGTGAAGATACTCTTCTCTACCGGCTGTCTCTATTACCTGCCGATCAGGGATATCTTCACCATAGCCGGGGAAGCGGGCTTCGAGGGCTGCGACCTCGTGATCGACAGCCGTTTCAACGATCCGCGCTTTATCGACAAAGTCCGGGAATGTCTTGACATACTCCCCGTATATTCGGTGCACGCACCCTTCGCGAAAATGAGGTCCTGGGGCTCATCACAGGAGATCCTTTCCCGCACCCTTGAAATAGGCTCCATTCTCGGGGCCGGGGTAGTGAACTTCCATCCCCCTTCGTGGTACAGTATGGAGATGAAATTCTTCCGCTGGTTCAAAAAAGTAAAGGATTTTCAGGAGGAATTCGAATGCCGGGGGTGTTCCCTTGCAGTCGAGAATATGCCCCTTCTGGGCAAGCGGCTCATGCTTGCCCCTTACGTGCTCAATGCCTACGAAGACCTCATCTCCTTCGGGATGGAGAGGAACCTCTATTTCACCTTCGATACGACCCATCTCGGCACTTTCGGGGGTGATGTGGTGGCGGCCTTTCTCAAATTCTTCTCCACCGGGCGGCTGAAAAATATTCATATAAGCGATTATGGCGGCTACAAAAGCCACCTTTTTCTCGGCAGAGGGGACCTTCCCGTGGCCAAGCTGCTGAATACGGCCCGAAGGCTCGGGTACGACGAATACGTGACCCTGGAGCTGGCCCCCCATGAGCTGCCGAAGACGAGGCCATGGCTCGTCAAAATGCTCGAATATCAGGCATCTCTTCTCAAACTTCACCTGGGCGTATCGCGCAATGGCTAAAAAAACCGCCTTTATGTGCGACGAGTGCGGGTATGAGACCTCGAAATGGCTCGGCAGATGCCCGCGGTGCGGGAATTGGGAGACGGTCAAGGAGTTCAGGGCCGAGAGCGGGTCGATCGAAGCCCCGGAGAAGCCCGTACTGGTAAGGGAAGAGGATTTTATCGAGGAGCGGGTGGTCCTCGGTATCGAGGAGATGGACCGCGTCTTGGGAGGCGGTCTCACCCGGGGCTCATCGATCCTCCTCGGGGGAGACCCGGGAATAGGCAAAACCACCCTCTGTTTCGAAATCGCATCGAAGATGGTGGAGCTCGGACATGGGGTTCTCTACGTGTCGGGGGAGGAGTCCTTAAGGCAGCTCTCCTCGCGAAGACGAAGACTCATGCTCTCCCATCCTTTCCCCATGCTCACCACGAGCAGCATGGAAGATATCCTCACGGCCATCGAGGAGGCCTCCTACGGCCTCGTCATCATCGACTCCATCCAGTCGATCTATAATCCAAGACTGCCCATGCTTCCGGGCAGCCCGAGCCAGATCAAGGACGTTTCGTCCAGACTCATTCGGGAGATGAAACGGAAGGAAACGGCCCACGTCTTCATCGGCCATGTCACGAAAGAAGGGGCCATCGCAGGGCCGAAGATCCTCGAGCACATGGTCGACACGGTGCTCTATTTCGAGGGGGACAAGACCCTGCCATACAGAATGCTCCGGGCGATAAAGAACAGGTATGGCTCCGTCGATGAAGTCGGCATATTTCAGATGCAAAAGGAAGGGCTCATCAGCGTGGAGAACGCCTCCCAGTTTTTCGTTGCCGAGAGGGGCGAGATCGGCCCGGGCAGTACGCTTTTCCCCTATATCTCGGGATCGAGGCCCCTTATACTGGAAGTGCAGGCCATCACGCCGAAGACCAATTTCGCCATGCCCAAGCGACTCTCCCTGGGATACGATATGAACCGGCTCTACATCCTCATTGCCGTAATCGAGAAGGTACTCGGCAAGACCCTTTTCGACAGGGATATCTACGTCAACGTGACGAGCGGCATGAAGGTCACCGAGACGGCCATAGACCTCGCTGTGGCCGCCGCGATTTTGTCGAGCTTTCTTGACCGGAGCCTCGGCAAAGATACGGCCCTGGTCGGAGAGGTGGGCCTCACGGGAGAGGTGAGAAGGGTGGCGGGTATCGAGGCGAGGGTGAAGGAGTGCGAGCGGCTGGGCATCACCAAGATATTCTGTCCGAGGAGCATGGAGAAAATGGACGGTATGGACATAGTGACTCTCAAAAACCTCAAAGAGTTTTACGAGCATATCACGGGGAAGTAACATCTCCCACGGGTACGAATAAATATTAGTTTTTCAGGGGGTTTTCGACATCCCGCCCGCCGCGCCTGCCAACGGGGCCTTTCCGGCAATTTCCTGTTTTATGAGCCTTGCCGCGATCCTTACGCCTTCCGCACCCCAATGGGTATCGTCCGACAGGTAGAGTTCGGGACCATTCTCACGGTAGGTCCCCTCAAAGGCGTTCAGGACATCGACCGTCTCTATCCCTTCCTTTCGAAGTGCCGGTACGAGGCGGGTCAGAAAAAGAGGTTTCTCTTTCAGGGGAACGAGGTCATGGTAGATATTCTCCTTATCCGGAATGGGAAGAAAGAGAAAGCGGACTCCCCGCCGCTCGAACGCGTCCCGGTACCCTGCAATCACTTTCACGCTTTCCTTGAGGAGCGCCTCGGGTACCTCGTGACCGAAGAGTCCCGGGGGGAGAAAGAGTACCCTCTTTTGCCCTTCCCCTTTTCCTCCGCCGGGGGTGGATAAGGAGAGGTTCCGTCTGATCTCGGCCCGTACATAATGGAGCATGATCGCCTTGAAAGCCCTGTCAACGGGTATGGCGACCTTTTCGACCATCCGGTTTTCCGACATGAGGGAGCGTGCCCGGATGAGTTGACGTTCGAAGGCGGACGGGGAGACGAGCTCTTTCTTTACCGGCCTGAGCGTCACGACCTGTCGCTCTATGGACAGGAGTATCACGAGGGAGGGAGGGTGATCGAGAAAACGCTGCTCCTTCAAATAGGCATTCACCGAGCCGGGGGCGAAGCTGTAGACCTTTGCCCCGAGCTCACGCGCCAGGGCACGGGCCGGCGTATCTTCCTGGGTAAGGCCGGTGCCCACGCCATTCGAATCGCCGATGATGAGCGTCCCACATTCGCTCGCGGGCCACGAGTTCCGGTAGCCGCCCCGGTCCGTCCTCCACTCTACCCTTCGTTTCACTCCATTGACTGAATGGTGCCCGAGATCTCCTTCCTCCACTTTAGTAACGCTCATGTCCGGGTAGAAATAGCCCGGCAGGTATTTGCTCATGCTGTCCGTTTTCAAGGCTTCCCATACCCTGAAGGTAAAAAAGTCGATAGGAAGCAGAAAAATCTCGATCGCAAGCAGGGCCGCGAAGGGGACCAGGAAAAGCAAAATTCTAAGAACGAACCGTTTCATCCTGCCCACCTAGAACTGAAAGTATATAAATTGCCGGGAGCCGAAACTGCCCAAAAGGAGGACCGCCGCAATAAGGCCGTAATAGAGGGGCCAGCGTACCCATGCCGGACCGCTCCGGAACATATCCCTCGCTTTCGGCCTGTCCTGCACCAGGTGGACCGTCTCCATAAGCGCCACGGAGAGGAGACCGACTGAAAATTCGAAAAAATTGGACCGGATAAAGGCCATCAAGGCGCCTGCGCCGTCTTGCCCGAATGTGCCGCCCCATCCCGTCACGAGCCGCTCTACGATCGTCACACCATGAGATAGGGTGGGGGCCCTGAAGAATATGAAGGCAAAGGTGACGAGGCAGAAGGTAATCGCCACCCGCAGCCCTTTGTGGACCGATGGTACGCGCGCCAGGCCCGTAAGGACCGCGATCCGCTCCCGCACGCCCAGAGTCAGGGTAGAGATCACGTAGAAGCATCCATGGATGGCGCCCCATACCACAAAGGTCCAGTTGGCGCCATGCCACAGGCCGCTCACGAGAAAGACGATCATGAGATTCATGTACCAGCGGGCACGGGAGCCTCGATTGCCTCCCAGCGGGATATAGAGGTAATCCCTGAACCAGGTGGAAAGGGAAATATGCCATCGTCTCCAGAATTCCGGAATGGAGGCGGAGAAGTAAGGACGATCGAAATTCTGCATCGATTTGTAGCCAAAGACCCTTGCTGCCCCTATGGCAATATCGGAATAACCGGAAAAATCGCAGTATATCTGAAAGGTGAATAACAGGCTCGCGAGGGCAAGGACCGGCGCCCCGTGGAGGGCGGGATTGTCGTAGACCTTATCCACCATGACGGCCAGATTGTCGGCGATGACCATCTTTTGAAAGAATCCCCACAGCATAAGGGCCAGCCCGTCCCTTACCCGCTGGTAGTCAAATCCGGTCTTCTCATGGAACTGGGGAAGGAGCTTGGCGGCCCGGTCAATGGGCCCGGCAAGCAGTTGGGGGAAGAAAGCCGCATAAAGGGCAAAAAAGCCGAGTCTCCTTTCAGGCTCCACCTTCCCCCGGTAGACATCGACGGTATAGTTCATTATCTTGAGCGTGTAAAAGGAGATTCCCACGGGGAGCGCCAGGGAGACAACCGGGATCGCCACTGTCATATTGAGAGACCTGCACAGGGCTTGAACGGAAAGGGAGAAGAGTCCTAGGTATTTGAAGAGGAAGAGAAGGCCCGCATTCGAAAGGAGGCTGAGGATGAGTGCCGTCTTTTTCTCGCGCACCGATTGCGCCCTCGCGATACGGAGGGCCGCATAATAATTGAAAAGGGTAAGGGCGGCGAGAAGCACCGTATAAGCAGGCTCCCATGACATATAGAGGACATAGCTGGCAAGAAGCAGGAGGGCCCACCGGAAACGTTCCGGTATGGCAAAAAATCCGATGGCGGTAAGGGCGAAAAAAATGAGAAAATCTAGTGAATTAAATAACATAGCCTCGTGAGGTCAGTGAAAAAGGATTGATGAAGCCTTTCATTTTATCACATGAGGGGGAGAAGTCAACGCAAAATTGAAGATGCAAAATCGAACGCGTGAATTGCCGCAGGAAACGGCCACGGAAGGCGAAGGAGCGGTCCGGCCCTTCCGGATATATTTGGTAAACCCCCGTGGGCCGGCAAAGAGCGGCGCGTTTCCCCACGTGCCCGAGCTGTCGAAGGGACAATATGCACGCCTAGAGGCGCTTTTTTTGAATTCGCTCTATATCTACCTCGCCGGCGAAGGCCGCTTTGAGGGCTGATTCAAGTGCCTCATAATTCCCCTCGTCCTCCATCTCGAGGACCAGCTCTGAATCGTCGAGGACCTTCATTTTGGCGTGCTCCTTCACCACGGCAATGACCTTTGCCGGATCGGTAGTCACCCACCCCTTCATCCGGCGGATCAGCTCTTCGCCGTTGAAGGCCCTTTCGATCGTGAGGTCGACCCTTCGCTGCTTGCCTTCCCAGCCCACGAGCGCGGGCTGGACCACCTTCGGGGTGACGGGGTCGTGCATGGCCGCGCACCGGAACCACAATTTCGCTCGTATCATGAGGCGCTCCTCTTATTATATAGTAGTGGTATCAGAATAATTGGTTTGGCCGCCCCTTGTCAACTGGGAGGGCCGCCGAGCGCGAAAATACCTTCACATGTGCCGACACATTGGCTACCATTCGCCTTATATTTAAATAAAGGCAGTCGCTAGTCGTTAGTGATAAAGGCCTTCGGCCGAGTCAAGGGACCGGCCCTTGAATCGATAACAGGAAGCGCTCCATCACCGGCAACCGGGGACGTTGCTTCGTCCGTACCGGCGGCGGTTGTGCCTCATCGGCCCGGGATCAAGGCAACAAAAAATCGGGGAGGGACCTATGACGAGCACCACTTTGGAGGAGAGGAAAAAAGGACTGGCGGAGATTATAGGGGCGGGCTTCAGTAGTTTTCTGAATGGGAAGAAGGGGCTGGTCCTCGGCATGGCCAATGAAAACAGCATCGCTTACGGATGCGGCCTCGTGTTCCGGCTCCTGGGGGCCGAACTTGCCGTTACCTATTCTCATGAGAAGACGGAAAGATATGTGAGACCCCTGGCCGAAGAAATGGGGTGTCCCATTATCATGCCCTGCGATGTCACGGTCCCCGGCCAGCTTGAGGCGGTATTCGAAAGGATAGACGAAACATGGGGGAAACTCGATTTCGCCCTCCACTCCATCGCCTTTGCGCCGAAGGAAGACCTCCATGCACGGGTGGCGGACAGCTCGCGCGAGGGTTTTCTCACTGCCATGGATACGTCATGCCACTCGTTCATCCGCATGGCGAGACTCTGTGAGCCTCTCATGACCGACGGAGGGTCGCTGCTTACGATCACCTATTACGGGTCCGAAAAGGTAGTGGAGCACTACAACGTGATGGGGCCCGTGAAGGCGGCCCTGGAGAGCGTAGTCAGGTACCTCGCTGCGGAGTTGGGTCCGGAGCGGATCAGGGTCAACAGCATCTCGCCCGGCCCGATCAGGACGCGCGCCGCTTCGGGCATCGACCATTTTGACGACCTTGTCACCCGGGCCGAGACCGTATCACCCGAGCGTCACATCGTCTCCATCGAAGAGGTAGGGTTCCTGGCGGCTTTCCTCGTGAGCAACCGGTCGAGAAGCATCACCGGGGGACTTCACTTCGTAGACGGAGGGTACCACATCATGGGCTAAAGTGCGGCGAGAGTCCCCGGGACCCTTACTCCTTCTCCCACGACATGACGGCCCATCTGCATTCCCGCTCATAGGGAAGCCTCCACCTGCCGTCCGCCTCTATGAGGGTGCGGTCGAGATGGCGTCTCAGCTTCTCGTCTTCCTCCATGGTCAGATCGCCGAACATCCATTTTTGACTGTCCAGAGCCTCCTGGAGAGAGGACCATTCATTCTCCCGTGATTCTCTCACGAACGCGATATTGGCGAGGATGCCCATGCGCCGGTAGATCAGGTTGTAATAGACATAGGTATAGCTGGGGCCCATATTCAGTGTTCTGCCTGTCGCCTCATAAATTGCACGGTCAAAGGGTCCGTCCCCTACCGCGGTGGAGAGGTATACCCGTTTTTTTGCAAACGAATTGAGCTTGAGGACCGTGTCGAGAAGGTCGTCCGCCCGGACCGAACGGGATGCCACGGCAACATCGTGCATTCCGATCCCGAGGCCGTTCCAGTCGTCTTCCCATTGCCCGTGAATAGGTTTCACGTTTGTGATGGACTTGGTGATAAGGCGTGCCTTGAGGATTTCGAGCATGTTTTCCGAAAAATCGACGGCCGTCACATGTTTCACCCGCTCTGCCAGGGCAATTGCAAGTGCCCCGTCGGCGCAGGCCATATCGAGCACGGTCCATTCCGGTTTCACATCCATAATATTCAGAATCCCTTCGGTGTAGCCGGTCCCGTTGTCTGATGATGCAAGCCCCGCGGGCCTGCCTTCATGGAAATATCGCTCCCGGACCGTGCAGTACCGTTGGGTGCTCCTGTCGGGCCATGAAAATTCTTCCCGCTCGATAATTCTGCTCTTCATAATGCACTCTCCCTCATCGTTATCTTTGCCTCCTGTCGCCCCATGTTTCCCGTATCTTTTCGAGCGGCAAAGACACCACGCTTCACACCCATCCCTTGTTCACGTTCGACCTTTCAGTATAATACTAGCACAGATAGAGCAGGGGATTGACGATTAATAAATGATTAGAAAATGATGATAAAAGATCATCATCTAGAGAGGGACATGAGATAGGTCCTCAGATTTGTTTTTCGGTTGGCGAGACCGAGCTTATTCCTGATGTGCTGCCGATGGGTGTTGACGGAGCTCTCCGATACCCCTATTATCCGGGCGATTTCCTTGATGGTTTTACCTTCCCTTATAAAGTTTGCTACTTTGATCTCAGCCGGGGTAAAACCACCGAACACGGACGTCAGCCTGTGCATAAAGGGAGAGATGATATTCTTCAGATTTATCTCGAGGACATTCAGATATGCGTTCTGCTGCTCGTCCATCCTTCTTTGTTTCAAGATGTCTATGTAGGGGAGCACGAGGTCCTCGACGTTGCGCAGAATATGGTCACCGACCTCATTCTTATCCTTTTCCCTTTGCCGGAGAAGCACCCTCAGGGCGACGTTCACTTCTTCAAGGCTTAAGGATTTCGTTTCGAGCTCCCGCTCGGTCTCTTTCCGTTGGGTAATATCCTGAATGATGACCTGGAGCATATACTCCCCCTCAAGCTCGATGCGGCTCAGGCTGATCTCTGCGTCGAAAGGGGACCCATCGTATCTGACGGCTTTTGACTCGAAAAACTGGGTTTGACCGGCGAGGGCCGCGGCAAATCTTTCCCGTAACCTTTGAGAAGGGTCTTTGGCTTCACCTTCACCGGAAGGGGCAAAGCGAAACGCGGTTTGGGCCATTATTTCTTCCCTGGAACAGTCAAACACGGTTAACGCCTTTTGATTACAGTCTATGAATTGATCGTCTTTTACGATAAAGATCGCGGCGGTGGCGTGGTCGAAGAGGGTCCTGTATTTGCTTTCGCTCTCCTGCAGCTTATCGAGGGCTATCTTGCGCTCCGTGACGTCTCTTAAGTAGACGAGGCCCGCCGGCTCGTCCCTGTACGTGATTTCCGTGGCCGAGACTTCCACGTGGATGGGGCTCCCGTCTTTTCGGACGCCTTTGAATTCATAACGGGAAGGAACCGGCTCGCCCTTTTGTCTCGCCCGATTTATTGCCCTCACCTTCTCGCGATCATCGGGGTGGACGGTATTGAATATATTTTTCTTGAGCGGCTCTTCCACCTTATCGTAGCCGAATATCTCGAGATACCTTTGATTTACATAGACATGGTGGTCCCCTTTCAGGATGCCGACGCCGTCGTTGGAATGTTCGATGGCGATACGGTAGCGCTCCTCCGATTCGGAGAGTCTCGTCTCCGCCCTTCTGCGTTCGGTAATGTCGCGAATGACCCCGATCAGCCCTCCGATCGCACCTTCTTTATCGAGGAACGTGCCCTTCACAAAGATGACGTCGTGCCTCATCCCGTCGGCGTACATGAAAGAGGCCTCATAGGTCTGCACCCCCGGGTTCTGAAAAAGCTGGGAATCTTTTTCTTGGTAATGGCGGGCAAGATCAAGGGGATGAAGATCGAAGACGGTCCTCCCCACGATCTGCTCTCTCTCTTTCCCCAGGACCATGGCAAAGGCCTTGTTGCAGTTCAGGTACTTCCCGTTCCCATCCTTATAATAGATAGGGTCCGGAATAGAGTCGATCAGGGCCTGAAGAAAACGGGAGCTCTCATCGGCCGGCTCGATTGCACCCATAACGCGGGTAACATTGCCCACGGAGACCGCGCCCGTCATGGTGCCTTTTCCATCTCTCCCGATGTGGTGGCTCCACTCGCAAGTGATCGTGCTGCCTTGCTTATTCGAATGGGTCCTTATCTCATGGACGGGAACGCCATCGGCGGCGGGTAGGGGAGAAGGCGTTTCGTATGGGGCAGGGGGAGCCGTAAATATAAAGAAATCATTACCCACGGCCTCGTATGAGGACCAGCCGAATACCTTTTCCGCATAATGGTTCCATCCGG